>JAXDQQ010000247.1:0-3474 GCA_034667805.1 Thermoplasmata archaeon
CGGCTGGATCCCGACGCTGCTTGGCACGCCGCACAACCCGTTCATCGTCTCCGGCGTCGAGCCGCTGGTCACCGGCGACGTCGCGCCCTTTCCCGACGGCAGCTTCCTCACCGTGCCGGGGGCCATCGGCGACCTGAGCCTGGCGACTCCACTAGCCACCCGCTTCAGCAACGGCGAGGCGACGACCCTGCATTGGCCCGTCGAGGTCGCCAACCACGGCGGGCGGGACCTCGACGTCACCCTGGACTTCTCGACGCCCGGCGCCGAGGGACGCGCTCCGCCCGGGGTCCACCTCGCCGCCGGCGATGTCCGCGTGGTCAACGTCTACGCCACGCTGCCCTTCGCGCACCAGCACGGCTCGCAGCGCTCGTTCCTCCTCACGGCCGACTCGGGCGCCGGCGACCGCGCCACTCTCCGCCTCGGCATCGACTACCCGGCGGTCCCGCAACCCGCCGGCCACCACCCCGACCTCTACCTGCATGGCCTCGTGGAGTCCCTGGCGGGCACCCTCCCCCTCTACGGCGAGCAGTGGATGAACACCGCCGAGGAGGACGAGCGCTCCAACGCCGGGCAATTGGGCGGCGGCGAGGGACCGTGCCCCGGCGCCGTCCCGCACCCGCTCGGCGGCTCGCTGGATTGGGGGACCTTGTGGGTCTTCGACCTCGACCCGGGGCTCAGGATGGGCCTCGATGGCCGGATGGGAGAGACCGCGGGCCTCGATGTGACGCTCGTGGGCGCGGCCGCCGTCCCGGCCGGCACCATGCACGCGCGCCTGGCCCTCGGCGGATCGGATTTCCTGTCCGACAACGAGCTGTTCCAGGACAACCTCAGCGTCATCGCCTCCGTCGCCGTCGCCGCCAAGGCGGGGCCTTCGAGCGCCCTTGTCCACCTCGACATCCCCATGCCGCCCGAACTCGACCTCGTGCCGCCGTCGCGCGACAACAACATGCGGCTCGCCCTCATGTTCTGCATGGACGCGCCCGAACCGGCCGGCTTCGTCGTGGCCGTCGGCTCCACGTTCACCAACTTCGTGGAGGCGCAGCCGTATTCGATCGCCACGGGCGGGCACCTCAAGCTGCCCCTCGACGAGTACCACGACGCCATCCTGCTGTCGGCGACAGGCCAAGGCGTCCAGCTCTCCGTGGCCGACGCGGTCCGCCGCGCGGCGCCGGGCTCGACCGTGCTCTGGCAGCCCAGCCTCGACTTCGCCGATGGTGTCGACGGCTCGTTCGTGGTGCGCCTCTTCGGCAACGCCGCCTCGCAGGCGCGCCTTCTGACGGAACCCAACGTCCCGGCGCGTGACACCGCCGTCGCCATCTCCTTCACCGTCCCCGACGAGCCCGCGGGCACCGTGCTCGACGTCGTGCTCGAGGTCACGGACGAGACCGACCCCGCCGTCTCCGCCGCCCTGCGCCTGTCGGTCCTCGTGGACCCCAGCGCCACGGCCGACGATGCAGCCCAGGTGGCGGGCCTAGGGGCGACGGAGAAGCAATCGCCTGGGGCGTCCTTCGGTTTCCTGGCGACTTCACTGCTCATTGCGCTCGTCGGCCTCCGTCGCCGCCGTCGCTAGTCGGCGCGCAGCAACGATGGAATTCGCCGCCGCGGCTCCGCGACCCCCGCTAGTAGTCCGCGATCGCGGCCTTCATGAACTCACGAAGGACGACGGTCGCATAGCTGCCCTTGCCAAGCGCGAACGCGAAGACCGGGTCGCCTTCCGCCCACGTGACGTCGAGACCGCGCACCGGCTGAAGGATGCCGCGCCGGCGGCCGTCGGAGGCGACCTCGGGGATCTCGCGGACGCGGAAGTCGGCCGGCTCGATGCGCAGGGCGTCGAGGACCTGCTGCTCGACCTCGCCGGGCTCGCCGGTGGCGAGCGGCGTGGTGAGCCCGATGAGCGGCGCCGTCAACGTGGAGCGGCCGAGGTCGAGCTCGCGCTGCACGCGGACCTGGTTGAAGGCGGACACCTTGTGCACACGGACGCCGTCGTCGTCGATGCCCATCACCAGGTCGCCGTCGTGCGCCGTGTTGAGGCCGAGGCCGCCCTCGACGCGGGCGGACAGGATGAGGTTGAACAGCCACGACTGGTGGGCATGCACGAAGAGCTGGAGCAGGTTCGGGGGCAGCGCTTGCAGGGCGTGCCGCCAGTCGCCGGGCTTCTTGGTGAGCCGCCACAGGATGTCGCGTTCGGGGTCGAGCTTCGGCGGGTAGATGGCAAGGGCCGCGGCCGGGTCGCGGGTCTCATCGTAGAGCTTGCGGGCCGCCTGCGCCTCCTCCTGCTCCATCGCCATCGGGTTGCCAGCGTACAGGCGGACGGCCTCCTCGAGGTCGCCCTCCACGATGGCGCGGCCGACGAGGTGGGTGACGGGCCGGAAGTGGCCGCCGAAGCGCTGCGGGCCGAAGAAATTGGGGACGCCGCCCTCCTTCCGGATGGCCTCGGCGGTCGCCTCGACGGTGGGCCTGTCCTGCGTCGAGTCGCGCACGCGCAGCACGAAGCGGTTGCCCGTGTGCGCGCCCGGGAAGTGCGCCTTGCGCGTGGCGTAGGATTCCAGCAGCTCGACGTCCTGCAGCGTCGAGAGCGAGGCCAAGGCCGCGACGGGGACCTTCGCGGTGAACCACTGCTCGGTCACGGCGCGCTTGTCCTTCATGCCGGCGAAGCCGACCTGCTCGCGGTGGATGTTCAGCAGGCGTGCGGCCTGGCCGGCGAAGCGGTTGGTCTCCCAGTTCTTCAGGCGCACGCGGAACGCGGCATGGGCACCCTGATCGAAGCGGGGAGGGCCGTCGCCGAGCTCGACGACGACGAAGTCCTCGGGTTCGTGGCGCAGCCGGCCACCGATGCCGGGGGTCGCGGTGAGGTACGAGCGCAGGCCGAGCGCCTGCTCCTCCGCGGGAGGTTGGGGACGGCTCACGACAAGACCCCCAGACGGGCCACGGATTTCACGGATTCCACGGAGGCGCCTTGCTGGCGCTCGTCGGTTCCGTGGTCTCCGTGCAATCCGTGGCCCCGTTGGTCGGGGGTCAGTTGCGCTTCTTGAGCTGCGCCGCGAAGCCCGTCTCGAACTCGTCGAACTCGGCGACGAGGGCCTTGATGGTGCGCTTCAGGACGACCTCGGGCTTGACCTTGCCCTTGGTGCGGATGAAGATCTTCGGCACGGAGAGGCTGGGGTGCTCGATGATGTACTCGGCGAAGTCGATGTCCTTGTCCGCGAGGAGCGCCTGCTTGATGGGGTTCAGCAGGGTCTCGGTCTCGCCATGGACCTCGATCTCCATCTCGTTGGAGGTCTGCGACAGGATGTTCAGCTGCACGGGTCGCGCGACTCCGGCCCCATATTTAAGCGAATATGGGTGGCCTAAACGGTCCCCGAGCCGTAGTCGCTGGCGAGCTTCCGGTGGTGGATCTCGCCGGTCTCGGGGTCCTTCAGCTTGTTGCCGTCGCGCACCAAGGCGACGCCGTCGCGGCTCCACGCCTTGACGCAG
>JAXDQQ010000248.1:0-7971 GCA_034667805.1 Thermoplasmata archaeon
CGCCCGCGCCTTCGTTAGGGGCGCGGTCCGTGGCCACTGGCACTAGGGCAGGCACCGGGGACGGGATGTGGGACAAGCCCTCGTAGAACAGGTTTGTGAGTGAAGCGCCGGCGGTGGGCGCGCCGTAGACGCTCTTGGCGATGGTCAGGATGAGCGTGTTGCCGTCCACCGTGACCGATTCCACGTTCGCGCCTGGTGCGGGCGGTGCCACCGTTGCGCCGCCGGTGCCGACCACGGTGGAGATGACCTCGGTGCCGCCGAAGGTCGCATGGAAGTTGTAGGTCGAGGTGGCGCTCGTGGCCCCGCCGGGGACACCCGTCGTCACGATGTTGACGTTGATCGTCGTCGCGGTCTCCGTGTCGATCCAGATGCTTGTCGCGTCGATGCGCGTGGCGGCGGCACAGCCGACCTGCGGGATCCCGCACGGCACGCCCGGACCTTCGCCTGCGATGGCCTGGTCGTTGGCCGGGTCCTGGATCTCCGGCGCCTCCAGCGTCCCCGCGCCGACGGGTTGTACGAGCCCCAGCAAGAAGGCGGCGAAAACGAGAAGACCGAACGACAGCCTGACGGCTGCCTTGCCCACTGGGCGACGCATGCGGTCCTGAGCCCGCCGGGTCGCTATGAACGTTCTTATGCTCTCTCGGAGGGGCGGCCTCAAGCGGCCGGGCGCTTGCGGAAGCGGCCCAACAGGGACTTGCGGACGGACGGCTTGGTGTCCTTGGCGCCTCGGACGGCGGCCTTGGTGTCGGCGTCGCGGACGGTCGCGCTGTCGGTCTGGTCGTCGTCCTCGTCCCAGTCGTCGCCCTCGATGTGCTTGGCGGCGCCCTTGAGGGTCTTGGGCTGGTAGCCGAAGTGCGGGGCGCAGTACTTCGAGCCCTCGCGCGCCGAGTTGCGGCACTGCTTGCCGTCCTCGGTGATGGCCGAGCACTGCGGGCGGTACTCGTCGGAGGCGGCCGATGTCGGGGTCAGGTCCTCGCCGTCGGGGCCGGCGCCCTTCTTCAGGAACGGGAGCCCGGTGCGCTCGTTGACGCCGACGTGGTAGCCCAACGGCTTGGCGCACATCGAGCCCGACTTGGGCTTCCTCTTGGCGAAGTAGTAGATGGTGCGCTTGCCGCCCTCGTTCTTGAGCTGGACGACCTTGTGGTAGAGCGTGTAGCCGTTGAAGACGAACGGGATGCCCGACGCCGCCGGCCGGGCGGGGACCGGCATGCGGCGCGGCGGGTTCTCGCGCAGGGCGCGGATGGGCGCCGGCGGGATGGGACGGATCTCGTGGACGATGACCGGGCGCTCGACGATGCGCTCCTCCCTGAACTCCACGGGCGCCTCGACCTCCTTGACGACGATGCGCTCGACGGCGGGCTCGGTGCGGCCCGTGATGAAGAACAGGATGAGCGCGAGGAGCAGGAACACGCCGAAGGCCACCAGCACGTAGAGCATCCAGTCCGACTCGTTCTGGAAGTAGTCGTACAGGAGCACGCCCAGGAGGGCGAGGTCGAAGATGACCGTGATGGCCAGCAGGCTTCGGAGGGTGCTTCGCTTCATGGGGGGACCTTCAGGAGTGGATCATTTGCGGGCGAGGGCGAACAGGCAAAGGGTGGCGATGGCGGCGAACATCGGAGCGCCGGCGTACATCTCGACCCGGTCCGAGTTGGTGGCCTCGGCGCTCAAGGGCTTCGGGTCGGTGGCGTCGTTCAGGCCGTCGCCGTCGGTGTCGGCGTCGTTGGGGTCGGTGCCCTTGGCGAACTCGCCGGCGTTGTCGAGGCCGTCCTGGTCGGGGTCGCCCTTGCCGTTCTGCGCCGTGGTGGAATTGAAGTGCGTCCTCTCCCAGCTGTCGGGCAGGCCGTCCTTGTCCAGGTCGGCCGTCGCGTTGCCCGTTCCGTTGCCTCCGGTGCCGGGCTTCAAGGGATCGAGCGGAGCGGAGTCCTGCTTGTCGTTGAGCCCATCGCCGTCGGTGTCCGCCTTGGTGGCGTTGGTGCCGATGCCGAACTCCTGCGTGTTGTTCAGGCCGTCGCCGTCGGGGTCGCCGGTGCCGTTCTGCGCGCCGATGCCGCCGAACTGCTCGACCTCCTTCGTGTCGTTGAGGCCGTCGCCATCGGTGTCGCCGGGCGGGCCGGCGGCACCGCCGCCGGTCACGGTGTAGGAGGCGCCCGCCTCCTCGCCGCCGTCTGGTGCCGTATCGGTGGCGGCAAGCACGCCTGTGGCGAGGATGTTGCCGTTGGACTCGACGGCGATGCCCGTGATCTCGACGCCGGTCGTCGCGCCCAACGCCGACCTCGGGACGGTGAGGGTCAGGACGCCGTCCGCCAGGGCGGCAGCCGTCGCCTCGTCGCCGGGCGTCGGCTGGTCGGCCCCCGATGCGCAGCTGGCGTGCTTGTCTTCTGCGCCGATGGTCATGTGCACGGTCCACGTGTACCCGGTGGTGGACGTGGTGGCACCCGATCCACTGATCTGGATGTTGAAGAAGAGGTTGTCCGCGTCTTCCATGATCCACAAGGCGACGATGTCGGCGTTGGTGAACTGGTCGATCGGAGGGCCCGTGCCGACGACAAGCACCTCTTGGTCGCCGGCGGGATCCGTGATCTCGGGCGCCTCAGGCGTCCCGGCCTGCGAGGCGGGCACCCACGCCGCCAACGCCATGGCGAAGACCAGGGCGGCGAGTGCTGCGGGGGCAAGGCGGGCCATGGACCACGCGCAACCTTGACTGTCCTTTGAAAGCCTTTCAGTGTGGCCACTAGGGAGCTGCGGCCACGGCCGTCTCGGATTCGTCGCCGAACAGCCGGTCGACCATCCAGCCCGCGTCGAACGGCTTCAGGTCAGGATAGTCCTGCCCGACGCCGACGAAGATGAGGGGCTTGTTGATGGTGTAGGCGACGGAGAGCGCGGCGCCGCCTTTGGCGTCGACGTCGACCTTGGTGAGGATGACGGCGCCGATGTCGACGATCTCGTCGAACTTGCGTGCCTGCTCCACCGCGTCGTTGCCGGCCAGCGAGTCGCCGACGAAGACGACGAGGTCGGGGTTGGCGACCCGGCGCACCTTGTCCATCTCGTCCATGAGGCTGCGGTTGTTCTGCATCCGGCCCGCGGTGTCGAGCAGGACGACGTCCTTGTGGCGCGCCTTGGCGTGCTCGATGGCGTCGTAGGCGACGGCGGCCGGGTCGGCGCCTGCCTTGTGCTTCACGACGGTGACCCCGAGCCGTTCGCCGTGCAGGGCAAGCTGTTCGATGGCGCCGGCGCGGAAGGTGTCGCCAGCCGCCATGCAGACCGTGATGCCCATCTGCTTGAGGCGGTAGGCGATGCGGCCGATCGACGTCGTCTTGCCGGTGCCGTTGACGCCAACGAACATCACGACGATGGGGCGCTTCGGGCCGGCCAACTTCTCCCGGATGAACTTGTCGAAGTCCATGGGGTTGACCTGAAGGACCCGCTTGATGGCGGTGCGCAGCACGAGCTCGACGACGTCCTCCGGCTTCTTGCCGCCGACGTTGAGCGTCAGGAGCTGCTCCTTGACGTTGGCCTTGATCGCCTCGATGACGGGCAGCGCGACGTCGGATTCCAGGAGGCCGATCTCGAGCTCCCAGAGGATCTCGTCGAGGACCTGGTCGTTGATGGTGAACTTCGTCGTGGCGGTGGGGCGGGCGACGTCGACGGCCTGCTCGACGTCCTTCTGCACCGCGACGGCTTCGGACAGCTCGCGTTCGAGGCGGGCAGAGATCTCGGCGTCGGAATGCATCTTGCGCCCGGGCTGCGGCTTGGGCTGCGGGGGTTGCTTCGGTCTCGGGGGAGGTGCGACCGTTGGGACGGGTTGGACGGGCACCGCCGGCGCAACGACCGACGAAGTCGCAGATTCCGCAGATGACGCAGATTCGACCTTGGAGGGCATCTGCGAAATCTGCGGGATCTGCGGCTCGGCGGGCGTGGGCGCAGGAGCGGGCGGCTGAACGGCCGGTGCGGGCGTCGCAGGAGTGGGCGCCGGCGCAGATTCCGGGTCCGGCTCCGGCTTGGGCGCCGGCGGCGCGACGGGTGCTGGCGGCGGCGTCGGCATGGGCGGGACGACGGCAGCGGCCGGGACCGGAGTCGGCGGGGCCGAGGGGGCGGGCACGGGCGGTGGTTGCGCTACCGGCTTGCCCTTGGCCATCTCCTGCTGCAGCTCCTTCTCGAGCTGGTCGCCGAGCTGCTTCTCGACCTCGTCCTCGAGCTTCTTGCTGACGCCCTTCAGCTTGGAGCGAAGGGAATCGAAGAGGCCCATGCTGCGCGCCAAGTGGGCGTTCTACAAGAGGGTTGGTGGCAGGGCCACCATCGGCATGCCCCCCAAGAATACCCGGTTTCGACGGCGCTGCTGCGCCGACGAGCCCCCAGCGGCCCTTCCCCAGGGCCGCTGGGTCCGCTCGGCCAGGCTTCGCGGGCCTCGCTGCACTGAACCGCCGCGCTCGCTCCGCTCGCGCTGGGGCGCTTCAGTGCGGTCACCGGGAGTCGAACCCGGGCAAGCAGCTTGGGAAGCTGCTGTCATACCGTTAGACCATGACCGCGGGAAACCTATTCTTGGGACTGGGAGAGCCGTTCGTTGATCTGCGCCGCGACCTGCGCCAGCTGCTCGGCCTGCGCGCTGGCGTCCTGGAACTGCGCGCCGATGGCCTTGACGCGCTCGTCGAGCGCGGTGGCCACGTCGGCGGCCTTGTCCTCGGTGAAGTAGCCGGCGCCGAGCGGCATCAAGACGGGCGTGGCGCCGTCGACCGTCGCGGCGACGTGGACGCCGGCGCCGAGCGGCAGCAGGATGTCCTGCGGGCCCGGGGCCTCGGCCATCGTGCGCAGCGCGGCGGCGGCCTGCTGCGCCTCGACGAGCGCCTCCTCCAGGGCTTGCAGGCGGCGGTCGACGCGCTGCAGCTCGCGCTGCACGAGGTCGAACTGGGCCGCGAGCTGGCGCGGGTCGTCCGCCGCGCCGTCCCCCTCGTCGCCGTGCACGTGCCCGGGGGCGCCGTGCGGCGGGTTGGCGGGCTTCGCGGGCGCGGCGGCCATTCTACTTCTGGTGGGCCAGGCCGAGCTCGTGGCGGACGATGGGGTCCGTGACGTCGTCGCCGCTGACGGCCTTCGCGTTGGCGATGGCGACCTGGCGGCGGTTGACGCCGTGGCGCGAGCCGAGCGTCGCGTAGACGCGGTCCTTGGCGCCGGCCTCGTTGGCGGCGGAGACCTGGATGACGAAGTGCTGGCGGACGCGGCCCATCTGGAAGTCGCCGTCGACCTGGAAGGCCTTCGTGGGCTTGGCGGCGGGGGCGGTCTTCGTGGCGGGCTTGGCGGGGGTCGTGGTCATTGGAAGTCGCTCCTGTCTAGTCGAGGAATCCGAGGGCTTCGTCGATGCGGCCCAGCTCGATGCCGGTGGTGCGCGAGCCGGCGGCGACGCCGTTCTGGTTGGCGGCGATGCCGGCGCCCACCAGGCCGTGGCCGTGGTTGACGGTCCCGATGCGCGCTGGCGCATGAAGCGCCTTCTTGATAAACGCAAGTTCGGCGTCGCTGGCCAAGGGGTGCGTGAGCACGCCCTTGTTGGTGGCGAAGCCCGCGGTCCCGACGGTGGATAGGCCGGCGATGGTGCCGCGCTCGACCTCGACGTTGAGGACCTCCGCGACCGAGGCGACGGACTTGGCGGGCAGGTCCGGGTGGACGAGGGCGCCATGGTCGTTGCACAGCACGTTGTTGCCGGCGGCGTTGAGGCGGCTCTGCTCGAGGCGCGCGACCTTCAGGCCGGCCTTGGCGAAGACGTCCATTTCCTCATCGGTGGCGAAGTCGGCGACGATGGCGCCGAACTTGTTGGCCGCGACGAGGGAGCCGATGAGCGGGGAGCCGCCGATCGTCGCCTCGATGGACTTGTGGCCGAGGGCGTCCTCGAGGTCCTTGACGTTCAGCGCCGTGATGCCGAGGGGGACGAACAGGTGGGTGCTGGTGGCACGCACGTAGACCCCCACGTTGGGGTTGCCGAACGGGTCCAGGCGCTTGTACACGGGATTCACCGGGGATGAAGGGATGAGGGAAGGAGGCTGGATGGCCTACTCCTTCTTGGCGTCGGCCTTGCCGGCATCCGCCTTCTCGGCGTCCGCCTTCTCGGCTTCGGCCTTCTCGAGCGCGGGCTGGGCCTTGACGTCGGCGACGTCGGTCTTGCCCTCGAGGATGGCGTGGGCGTCGTCGATGAACGCCTTGGCCTTCTCCTCGTCCGTGCCCAGGGCGTCGGCGACGGCCTTGGCGTCGGCGTGGGCGAGGTCGCCCAGCGTCTTGATCTCGGCCTTCTCGAGCTTCTCGGCGCTGGCCGGGCCGATGCCCTTGACGTCCGTCGTCGGGCGGTCCGAGCCCTCGTGCTGGTGGCCTTCCTCGCCCTCCTCGGGTTCGGGGGCCTTCAGGACCGGGGCCTCGGCGGCCTTCTCGCGGCGTTCCTGCAGGGTGTCGCGGATGGAGCCGGTCGCGGTGCTCTCGGGGAGAGTGACCTCGACGACGCCGTCGTTGAAGCGGGTGGCGCGGACGCGGATGCGGCTGGGGATGCTGAACTTCCCGTTCTGCCACAGCATCTCGTTGACGGTGTTGTCGAGCCAGATGGTCTCGCTCTTCATGTGGCGGGAGAGGAAGCGCTTGACGTCGCGGATGGCGAGGTCGGCGCGGCGCGAGCGCACGAGGTCCTTGGTCTTGCGCAGCGGGATGGTGTAGATGCGCTCGAGCTCGGTGGTCTTGTCGGCCATTCAGATCACTCCTTCAGGTGGTTCTTGCGCCAGCTGCGGCGGTGCGGGTGCGAGGTGAAGCGCTGGCTCGTGCGGATCATGATCCAGGCCGGCACACGGCGGTTGCTCTTTTCCGCGCGAAGGAGGCGGAGTTTCTTTCCGAGGGGCTTCTTGCTGGCCATGTCATTCCCACCGAAGGGTCCGATTGGGGAGGAGGGGTTGGGTTGAGGGGTGGATGAGGAGGGAGGAGGTCACTTGCGGGTGATCTTGATGTCGCGGCCTTCGGACGGGACCTGGGACAGGATGGTCCTGAGGTCGGCGTCCGTCAGCTGCCGCGCGAGCCGTCCCTGCTGGGCGAGGGTGACCAGTTGCCGGGTCACGGCCTCCGCCAGTTCGGGCCGGCTCATGCGGATGCGGGTGAGGCGCTCTCGCGCCTCGGAATCCAGGATCTGCTGCAGCATCCGTTCCATCGCCGCCTGCTCTTGGGCAGCGGCCTGGGCGGATGCCTGGGCCTGCGCGTCGGGATCCTGGTCCGATGCGCGGGCCCGCTGGGCCCGGAGTTCCCTGAGGCGCTTCTCTCGAAGCGCCTCCAGGTCGTCCATTCCCGGCCTTCCTAGTACTTCGCCAGGGCGGGGAGGTCCTTCTGGACGGCGGCGCGCACGGCGTGCGCGGCGTTGTCCATCAGACCGCGCCCCTTGGCGGTCACGATGCGGCCCTGGGCCTGGACGGTCTGCACCAGTCCGGCGGCCTCGAGCTGCTGCAGCGCCTCGCGGGCGATGCTGCCGGAGCCCTTGGCGGCCTTGTTCGGGCGGTTGCCGCGGTCGCGGAAGCCGCCGAAGTGGGCGCGCAGGGTCTCGGTGCCGATCGGTCCCTCGGTGTACACCTTGCGCAGGACGGCGGCGACACGGGTGTGCCACCAGTCTTCCTGCACGGGGGGCTTCTCGACGTGGATGCCGGTCTTGGCGAACTCAGACCACTCGGGGGCCTGGATCTCCTTGACCTCCTGCAGCCGCTTCGCGGCCTCGTCGATCAGCTTGGTTGCGGGGACGTCATAGACGGTTGTCATCGTCAGTCTCCAGGGACGCAAGACGCGCCGAAGAGGGGGGGGTATAAACCCGTTTGCCAGCCCCCACAGAGGGAACAGGAAGGAGGACCCTAAACTGGTTCAGGGCCGGAAGAACACGGCCGTGTGGCCGCGCGTCTCGATGAGGGTGCTGTTGGTCCCCTCGGCCAGGGCCTTGACCTGGTCCTCGGTGGACGCCGTCTCCTTCGAGGA
>JAXDQQ010000249.1:0-4091 GCA_034667805.1 Thermoplasmata archaeon
ATGGTCGTCGGCCGCGGCTCGTTCATCGACGCGTTCCCCTTGTTCGGCCACCGCCTCGAGGACTACGACTCCCTGTTCGCCGAGAACCTCGACCTGCTCCTGAAGGTCCGGGCCAACGAGCACGTCACCTGGTCCGGACGCCACCGCGCGCCGTTGACCGGGCAAGGCGTCTACCCGCGACCCTTGCAGGACCCGCTCCCCATCTGGCTTGGCGTCGGCGGCACGCCCGCCTCGTTCGCCCGCGCCGGAGCGCTCGGCCTGCCCCTGATGGTCGCCATCATCGGCGGGGAGACCCGCCGCTTCCGGCCGCTGGTCGACCTCTACCGGTCCACGTACCTCAAGTCGGGCCACGACCCGGCCGGCATGAAGGTCGGCCTCCATTCGCCCGGCTACGTCGCGGAGAGCAAGAAGGACGCGGCCGACGCGTACTACCCTGGGTTCGCCAAGGCCATCGCCAGCGTCGCCAAGGAACGCGGCTGGTCCCCCATGACCCGTGCGGCCTTCGACGCCCAGCTCGGTCCGGAAGGCGTCTACCTGATGGGGAGCCCCGAGGACGTCGCCGAGAAGATCCTCCACCACAGCAAGGCCTTGGGCGGCGTCCAGCGCGTCACCGTGACCATGAACGCCGGCTCGATGTCGCACGAGAAGCTCATGGCATCCACGGAGCTCCTTGGCTCCCGCGTGGCGCCCCTCGTTCGTGAAGCGGTGGCCGCCGAAGACGAGGCCGCGCCGCGCCCCCTCACGAAACCTTGACTTGGCCTGGGCGATAGGCCCATGTGCCGGCTGCAGCGACCGCCAAGCGGGCCACGGCCGTGGCGGAGAAGGCCGACGAGCCCCGCCGGCTCTACCTATGGGTCGGCCTGCTGACGGTCGCGGGAGCCCTCCTCTGGCTCACGGGATGGTTCGCCTTCCGCGCCGCCGGCACCGATGACAAGGCTTGGAACACGGTCTGGGCGCTCACCGGCATCTCGTTCCTCTTTGCCTTCCTGCCGCTGCCGGGCGTGACCAGCGCCTTGCTCATCGCCCTGCGCAACGACTGGGTCCTCGGGACCTTGGGCGTCCTGGGCGCCGCCATCGGTGGCACCATCGCCGCCGGCCTGCTGTTGGCCCTGGGTCACACAGGGCGCGAGCACCTGCGCAAGCGGGCGACGCACAGCAAGCGCGCGAAGAAAGCCCTCGAGTGGAGCAAGAAGGCGGCGATGAAATGGACCTACGCCGGCGTGTTCGTCCTGCTCTTGCCGCAGTTCATCCCGCGCGCCGTGGTGCTCTACGCCGCCGTGCTCGCCAAGCTGCACGCCGTGCCCTTCATCGGCGTCGTCTTCGCGGGGACGTTCGTGCGTAACCTGCTGATGCTGGTGGCGTTCTCGTTCATCCCGTGAGGCGGTGCATCAGCACCACTGGCCCGGCCCCCGGCCAAGGACGCGGGAGCCAACCATTAGGAGGCGCCGCGGCCCTCGGCCGCCGTGGCGCTGCGCGACCGACGATGGGCGGCGCCGCTCTTCCTCGCCGTCGCAAGCCCCGTCTTGGCTGAGGTCCTCACCGGGAACATCCCGCCGAGCCAGTTCATCGTCCCTCCCATCTTCGTGCTGATGCTGATCGCATACGGCATCCCCGTGCTGCTCATCCGTGACGCGTGGGTGCGTCTCGGCCTCGGCGTGCCCGGCCTCTTCGTCCTCGGCCTCGCGTACGGATTCGTCAACGAGGCCCTCTTCGCGAAGACCGTCTTCATGGACGTCGCGCTGCCGGTCCCGAACTTCGACGGCTACCGGGAGTCGGGCGTCAACTGGGCGTTCGCCTCCTTCATCGTGCCCTGGCACGCGCTGCACTCCGTCGTCTACCCCATTGCCTTCGCGTGGTGGCTCTTCCCAGCGCGGCGCGCCGACGCGTGGCTCGGGCGGAAGACCAGCCTCGCCCTGTTCGCGGTGATGGTGGCCGTCGGCCTCCTCGTGCACTCGGGTGCCGACAACGTGCAGGGCACCGCGACGTCGTTCGTGCTGTCGCTGACGCTCATCGGCAGCCTCGTCCTGCTCGGCCTCGTGATGCCGCGCCGGCCCGCGCTGCTGGACGACGGCCCCGACCGGCGCGGCATCGCTTGGATCGGAGCCGGCATCGCCGTGTTCCTGTTCCTGACGGCCGCGATGGCCGACGCGCGGCTCCCCACGCCCGTGCTGGTGGCCATCTCTGCGTGCTTCTTCGTCGGCCTCTTCTTCCTGGTGCGCTGGCGAGGCGGGTTCCACGCGCCGGCGTTCCTCCGCCTGGCGCTCGGCAACGAGCTGGCCTTTGTGCTCATCACGCTGGCCTTCGACGCCTCCGTCGGCGCCGTCGAGCGCTTCGTCTCGCACGTCGTGCTGGAACTGGTGTTCATCGCCGCCCTGCTGAGGCTGCGCAACGAGTCGAGGGCGGCAGCGCTTGCAAGGCCAATCCCAGAGTGACTCCCCTGGAGTGCAATCTCGCGTTCCGCCGTCCTCCTTTCCCCCTCGGATCCACCCAAGGTTAGCCTCTTGAGGTCGCCACCGCCATGGCCCACCGATGAAAGCGGTCGCCTTGCTGCTCCTGGTGCTCCTGGCCACTGCTGGCTGCATGGACGGAAAGACAGGCCCGCCCGCGACGCCGACGACGTCGGAGGCCCCGGCGCCGCCCCCGCTCGTCGTGCCTCCCGTCGATGCGACGGGCGCGCCCGTCTTCACTCCGTGGTGGCAACCCTGCGATTACGCCGGCTTCGAGCCGAGCCCGGCGCGCGGGGCGTGGACGGAGCGCCGCCCACTCAACATCGCGCACCAGGGCGGCGAGAACGAGGTCCCCTCGGCGACGATGTACGCGCTGAAGACCGCGTTGCGCAAGGGCGCCGACATGCTCGAGCTCGACGTGCACGTCACCGCCGACGGCGAGCTCGTCGTCCTGCACGACACGACGATCGACCGAACGACCGAGGGCAGCGGCGCCGTGCAGGACCTCGCGCTCGCCGACATCCAGAAGCTCGACGCCGCCTACTGGTTCGTGCCCGGCCGCAACGCCGTGCACGACGCCAGCGCGGGCGACTACGTGCTGCGCGGCATCCGCACCGGGGCCCAGGCTCCGCCACCCGGCTGCACGGCCGACGACTTCCGCATCCCGACCTTGCGCGAGGTCCTGACCGAGTTCCCAGGAGTCATGATGAACATCGAGATCAAGAACGGCCCGCCGCAGGGCACCGGGTACGAGGAGAAGCTGGCGGACCTGCTGGCCGAATTCGGCCGCGGCGACGACACCATCATCGCCTCCTTCATCGACACGTGGACCGAGACGCTGCGCGTGTACAACATGGACGTCTCGACGTCGACGGGCACGGCGGAGACCGGGGCGTTCAAGGGCTCGTCCGAGGCGGTCCTGCCAGGCGCCCCGACGTTGCTGCATGAGGCGTTCCAGGTGCCCATCGAGTTCAACGGCGTCCCGGTCGTGGATGCGGACTTCGTCGCCGACGCGCACGCCAACGGGATGGCGGTGCACGTGTGGACCATCGACGACGCCGCCACCATGAACATGCTCCTGGACATCGGCGTCGACGGCATCATGACGGCGGAGCCGACGGTGCTGGAGCAGGTGCTGCAAGAGCGCGGCACCCTGTGGGTCTAGTCGAGGCAACGGGCCGAAGGCCGACGGTTCCATTCTATCGAAGGAAAGGATGGGGCGGAGGGCTTTTCCACTGGCAGCGCCGAATCCGGGCCGATGCCCTCGCTTCGCGTGCTCTGCCTGGCCGCCGCCGTCCTGGTCGCCGGCTGCGCGGCTCCGGCCGCGCCCGGCTCCGATGTCCCGACCGGTGACCTGCCCGACGGGCAGGGCGGCGAGGGCAGCGGCACGGGCCTCGGCGGCGGCGCGGCGCAGGGCGGCGCGGGCCCGGCCGGCTCCGCCCAGGGCGCCGGCGGCTCGATGAGCGGACCTTCCGGCCCAGGCAGCATGTCGGGTACGGGCGGTCCAACGGGCGGCGGCCCCGGCGGTGCCGGCGGCTCGGGCGGCTCCGGAGGGACTGGCGGATCCACGTCGAGCTCGGCTGGCACGGGCGTCAAGTGGTCCATCCCGCGCTCGGTGCACGAGGCGGCCTGGCTCTGCCAGAC
>JAXDQQ010000250.1:0-8608 GCA_034667805.1 Thermoplasmata archaeon
CTTTTCAACCCTTGCAAGCCGACGGGAGGACATCCAGGAGACGGCAGGCGCCGATGCCGTCCCGTGGCGGCCCGTTCCCGGCAAGCCCTAAAAGCCTCCATCAGTGGGAACTCCTGATGGAAGGCTCGGGCCAGGCCAGCGCTTCGGCGGCGACGCCCGTGCCGGCGGCAGAGCCGGCGGCCCCTCCTTCGGCGCTGCGGCGTGGGGGCCAGGCGGCCTGGGACTGGCTGCGCGGCTACTCGCTGACGGTCCGCATGGCGCGCGAGGCCGCCGCGATCACCGCCATGCTCATGCTCTACCGCCTCGGCCGCGGCCTCGTCGCGGGAAAGACGGAGCAGGCGACCACGAACGCCTACTGGCTCATCGACGTGGAGCGCCACCTCGGCATCTTCGTCGAGCAGGCGTGGCAGCAGTGGACGCTGCAGACGCCGCGGCTGATGGACTTCTTCGATTGGTACTACGAGACGCTGCACTTCCCGGTCACGGGCGCCTTCCTCGTGTGGGTCTTCCTCAAGCACGCCAAGCACTACGCCCGCGTGCGCAACTCGTTCGTCGTCGCCACCCTCATCGGGTTCCTCATGCACTGGACGTGGCCGCTCCTGCCGCCGCGCCTGCTGCCCGACGACTTTGGCTTCGTCGACACCATCGGCTCCGACATCTACGGCGACGGCAAGCTCGGCCCCTTCGCCAACCAGGTCGCCGCCATGCCGAGCCTGCACTTCGGCTGGTCGCTCACCATCGGCGTCGGCGTCGCGTGGCTCTCTGCCAGCCGCCTGCGCTGGCTCGCCCTCGTCCACCCGCTGCTGACGTTCTTCGCCATCGTCGTGACGGCGAACCACTACATCCTGGACGCCGTCGTCGCCGTGCCCGTCATGGCGGCCGGCCTCGCGGCCACCCTGTGGAAGCCGCTCGCCACCTTCGGCGACGCGCGCTCGGCCAACGCCCGCAAGCTGGACCAGGCCGTCGCGGACCCGCCGGCGCCTACGCCGGGCCCGACGGGCGCCGACCAAGCGTGAGCATGCCTTCGCGGAAGGCGACGGCCCCGCCGATGGCGAGGTCGTAGCCGTACGTCACCAGGCGCCACAGCACGACGAAGAGCGGCGACAGGCCGGGCGCCATGCCCTGGTAGATGGCGAGCGCCGCCAATTCGGCGATGCCCGAGGCGCCGGGCGTGGCGGCCGCGGCGGTCACGAGGTTGAGGACGACGGCCCCCAGGAGGACCGCCACGACGCCCGGGTGGAAGCCGAAGGCGCCGAGCAGGACCCAGAGGACGAGGAACTCCAGGGTCCAGTAGCAGACCGTCAGGACCGCGGCGCCGGCGAGGTACAGCTTGCGCTCCGTCAGCAGGAGGCGCAGGCCGTCGCGCGTGTGGTCGAGCCCGCGGTCGATGGCGCGCACGACGCGCGGCCCCGCCTTCGGCATGCGCCGTCGTAGCCAACCCGCCAATGGCGCGCCCAGGCGACGCAGGCCTCCCGGGTCGGCGATGAGCAGGACGAGCACGCCGAAGAGGACGGCGAGCACGACGACGCCGACGACGGCCGCGGCGCGGAACGCCACGTCGCCGCCGAGGAGGATCGGCAAGGCGATGGCGGCCGGGATCCCGGCGAGGATGAAGAAGCAGAAGTCGAGCGCGCGGTCGGCCAGGAGGAACCGCAACGCGTGGTCCGGCTCCGGGTGGTGCCGCCGGAGAAGGATGTAGCGCAGGCCCTCGCCGCCGGCGCGGCCGGGCGTGATGGCCGCGCCGAAGACGCCGGCCGTCACCAGGCGGAAGGCGAACGGGTACGAGATGCCGCGGCCGGTGCCGTGGCTCACCGTCCACAGCCGCGCCGCCCACGCCATGTGCGCGCCGAGATGGAGGGCGACGGCGACGGCCAGCACCTGCCATCCCACTGCGCCGATCGTCGTGTCGAGGCCGAGACCGGACTCGCGGGCCCACAGCACGATGCCGACCATGATCCCGCCGCCGAGCAGGAGGGAGCCCCCAAGGAAGTAGGCCAGGCGACGGGCGCCGAACCTCCGGTCGGTCGCGTCCGTCGCGACTGCGTCCACCCCCGTCGCCGCCTCGTTGGGCGTCACGGACACGGTGGCGGCGTCCGCCATGGCAAGGTCACTGGCCACGGGCGTCGGCCTCCCCGAGCAGGCGCATCGCCGTGCGCATCCGCTGCAGCACGGTCAGGAGGGACAACACGGCCAACAGCACGAGGACCCAGAAGAGCGGATCGAACCGGATGCCCATCTCCTCCAGGATTCCCTGCGCGATGACGCCGGGGACGAGGAGGGCATAGCGGTCCGGCCGCTCCAGGATGTCACGCTTCCACGTCGAGGCCGGCGGCGGGCGCATGTCCTGGAAGAGGCGGGCCCGCGCGAAGCTCGTCACCGTCATGGCGAAGAGGAAGACGCTGCCGACGAGCCAGAGCATCGTGTTGTCGTAGCGCAGCAGGAGCGGGAGGAGCAGCAGGACGTCGACGAATCGGTCCATCATGCTGTCGAGGTAGCCGCCGGCCTTCGTGATGCGGTTGGTCAGGCGGGCGACGGTGCCGTCGACGAAGTCGAGCGAGGCGACGGCCAGCATGGCGACGCCGCCCCAGATGAGCGAGCCGTGCCAGAGCAGCCAGGCCACCGGGATGGTGAGCACGAGCTGGAGGACCGTGAGGGTGTTGGGCGTGAGCCGGGTCGCGACGACGGCGCGGCCGACGGCATCGGTGAAGGGGCGGGTCCATTCCCGGTTTCCGCCCAGCAAGGGCGGCGCCTACCGCGGGACGACGATGGCCTTGGGCTTCGTGCCGTGCTTGCCGTTCTTGGCGCCGTTCTTCGCCTTGCCGTTGGCCTTGGAGTGGCCGTTCTTGGCATGCCCGTTCTTGACGTGGCCGTTGCGGGCCTTGGAGAAGACCTCGTTCTGCGCGATGAACGCCTTGGTCTGCTCGAGGCACTCGGAGTCGGCGTACTGCACGGGCGGGTGCTTGAAGAAGTACGACGACGGGCCGGTGATGGGGCCGGACAGGCCGGCGTCGAGGGCCAGCTTGGCGCAGCGCACCGCGTCGATGACGACGCCGGCGGAGTTGGGGGAGTCCTGCACGGACAGGCGCAGCTCGATCTCGAGCGGGATGTCGCCGAAGCCGGCGCCTTCCATGCGGAGGAAGCAGAGCTTGTTGTCCTTCAGCCAGGGGACGTAGTCCGACGGGCCGATGTGGACCGAGTCGGCCGCCACGGGGTTGTCGAGCTGGCTGGTGACGGCGCGCGTCTTGGACGTCTTCTTCGTCGCCAGGCGCGTGTGGTCCAGCATGTTGAGGAAGTCGGTGTTGCCGCCGACGTTGAGCTGGTAGGTGTTCTTGAGCTGGACGCCGCGGTCCTCGAACAGGCGGGTCAGGACGCGGTGCACGATGGTGGCGCCGACCTGGCTCTTGATGTCGTCGCCGAGGACGGGCAGGCCGGCCTTGGTGAACCTGGCAGCCCACGACGGGTCGGACGCGAGGAAGACGGGGAGGCAGTTGATGACGGCGCAGCCGGCGTCGATGGCGGCCTGCGCGTAGAACTCGACGGCCTTCTGCGAGCCGACGGGCAGGTAGAGGACGACGACCTGGACGCCGTGCTTCTTCAGCATGGCGGTGACGTCGGCCGGCTTGCCCTTGGCGGGCAGGAAGCGCTTGTTGGGCTCGCGGCCCTCCATGGACGACGACAGGCCGTCGTGGATGGGGCCGAGGTAGACCGGCGCGCCGAGCTTGGGCACGTCGCAGATCTTGACGGCGCAGTTGGGCGGCGCCAGGATGGCCTCGGACAGGTCCTTGCCGACCTTGCGCTCGTCGATGTCGAAGCCGCAGACGAACTGGATGTCGCGGGGGCGGTAGCCACCGAGGACCGTGTTCATCAGGCCGGGGATGCGCGCGCCGTTCTCGGCGCCGCGGTAGTACTCCACACCCTGGACCAGGGACGTCGCGCAGTTGCCCACGCCGACGAGGGCCACCCTGATGGGTTCCATAGCGAGTCGTCCATGAGAAGTCCCTCTTTATAATTCCGCCAGGCTGGCTTCCAGAGGAGAACCGGGTTTTGCATCGGCGCCCGCCGATGCTTGCCCCAGGAGGGAGGCCGGACGCCCGGAAACCGGTCAGGAGCTGGCCGGGGGCGGCCGCGCCGCCGCCGGCTGCCGGGCGACCCATCCCGCCGTCAGTCCGCCGGCCAGGAGGTCGACGTAATACGTCATCCCGCGCCAGGCCACCAGGAACGCCGGCGTCAGCCCCGGTGCCAGGGGCGTCAGGAGGGCCAGGGCGGCCACCTCGGCCACGCCGGTGCCACCCGGGAGCGCCGGGACGCTCGCGACCATGACGATGAGCACGCCGGCCAGGTAGGCCGCGAAGTAGGGCGGGTCGAACCCGAAGCCCTTCAGGACGACCCAGAGGATCGACAGCTCGCAGGTCCACAGCACGAAGGACAGGACGGCGCCGGCCAGGATCGCCGACGGCCGGCGGCGCAGCAGCTCGCCGATGCCGCCGGTGACCTCGTGGAAGAACGCGGCGATGGCCGGCGTGCGTTCCTTGCGCGGCCTGCGAAGCAGGCGGTCGCCGAGTCCGGCCAACCGGCCAAGGGCCAGCGCCATCTTGGCGGGGCGGACGAGGATGAAGCCGATGGCGACGGCGATGCCCAGCAGCCCGAGCAGGGCCACGAGGCCGAGGATGCGCACGTCGCCGACGTCGGAGCCGAAGAAGGAGGGCAGCAGGGCGATGGCGATGGCGCCGAGCGCGAGGAAGAACAGCATGTCCACTGCGCGGTCGGCGACGATGGTCCGGCTGGCGGCCGCCCCCGACGCGCCGCCGCGCACCAGCATGGCGATGCGCCACGGCTCGCCGCCGACGCGGCCTGGCGTCACGGCCGCGGCGAACAGCCCCGCGGTCACCAGGGTGAGGGCGCGCGGCAGGCTGACGCGCGCGCCCAGGCCGCGGCCGAGGACGTAGATGCGCGTCGCCCACGCGACCTGCATGAGGATGTGCAGGCCAAGGGCGGCGGCGAGAGCGGACGGCTGCACGCGCGACAGTTCCGCCAGGACGTCGCCGCCGCGGCGCGCCTGGAACCAGACCGAGAGCAGGATGAGCGTGGCGAGGCTGAGCCCGACGGCCCACGGGACGAGGCGGCGGTACTTGCGGAACGCCGATTCCGGCGAGGCCTCGGCCTCCGGCTCGGTGACGGGCACGTCGCCGGGCAGCACGACGTCGTCCAACGGCCGACGATTCCCGGCGCCCCACTTGAAGCCCTAACCCGGGGGCTTGCCGGAGCGGGAATGGGCCGCCGTCCCGGTGGACCGGCCCACCCGCCCCTGAACGCCATTGCTATGCTTGCGAGAGCGTAGGGCCCTCCATGGCCCAGACCTACCAGAAGGGCGCCCGCTCCACCGTCCATCGCATCGACCTCCCCTGCGACCAGACCGGCTTCCAGTGTCCGCCTCCCTTCGACGTGCACATGAAGTTCCTGCCTGCGTTGCCGCCCTTGCAAGGGTGGACGCTGCTGGCGCATGCGGCGGCCGGCAAGCCCGACGCCCTGGCGCGTTGGCTGGCCGAGCACCCGACCATCAAGGACATCCGCGTCGAGCCTGGCCTGTCACCGAAGCTGCTTCGCGCCACGATGGTGAAGCTGCCGCCGCTGTGGGAATCGGCAGCGTCGTTCGTCAAGGTGCACCACCTCGACCTGACCGCGGATGGCCACGCCTCCTGGTTCATCGAGGCCACATCGGACCAGGTCCTGGCGTTCGTCAACGACCTGGAGACGAAGCAGGACCTGCCCCTGAAGGCCACGGAGGTGCGTGTCCGTCCCGTGCGCGAACTCATGGAAGAGGCGCCAATCTCGCGCCGCCAGTTCGAGGCGCTGGCCACGGCCGTGCAGATGGGGTACTACGACATCCCGCACCGCCTCGACCTGCGCACGCTGGCCAAGCAGTCCGGGATCAGTCTGGGGTCCCTGTCCGAACTGCTGCGCCGCGCCGAGGCGGCCATCCTCACCCATTACGTCGACACGAGCCTGATGGCCTGGCCTCCGTCCAAGGAGGAGCCACCGAACCCCTTCCGGCCCATCGAGAACCTGGTGCAGCTCGCGGCCTGGAGGCGCGTCCGTGAAAGCCAGCCGCCATCCCGAGCTGGCCCGGCCCACGAAACCGCGCACGCGCAGGACGGCGCACAGCCGGGATGGCCACTCGTCCCGCGAGCCTAGCCATGGCCGGCGCGACAAGAGTGCCAGTGGCCTCATCCGTCGTGAAGCAGGCGCCCACGGTGGAGGCATCGGCAGTCCCGGTCTCGGAACGCCAGTTCCAGCATGTGCTCGAGTTCCTGGAGACGTCCACCGGCACCAGGTTCGCAGGATACCGGCCAAGCACACTGCATCGCCGCCTGCAGAACCGCATGGCGGCGCGCGATTGCCGGACAATGACGGCGTACATGCGCATCCTGGAACGCGACGAGGCAGAGGTGGACCGCCTCCAGGCGGCGTTCCTCATCAAGGTGAGTTCCTTCATGCGCGACCCGCCTTCCTGGGAAGCCCTCGCCAAGGAAATCGCGGTCCTGCACGCCCAACGCGGGAAGGACCTGCGCGCCTGGAGCGCTGCTTGCGCCACGGGCGAGGAAGCCTACAGCCTGGCCCTGGCCTTCGCACGCCAGCTTGGGCTGGACCCAAAGGACGATTGGAAGGTCTTTGCGACGGACCTGGATGACGAGGCATTGGAATTCGCCAGGGCCGGCCGCTACGAAGCGGACCAGGTCTCCGGCCTCCCGGAAGCCGACCTTGGCAAGTATTTCACCCGGGAAGGCAAGGCATGGCGCGTCGGCAAGGCCCTCAGGAGCCGCGTCGTCTTCGGCCGGAACGACCTGCTGAGCGACCCGCCCCTGCCATCCATCGACATCTTGGCATGCCGCAACGTCCTCATCTATTTCGGACCCGAAGCCAAACGGCTCACCCTGAAACGGCTCTCGCAGGCGGTGGATCCCGGCGGCATCCTCTTCCTGGGCAGCAGCGAAGCCATGCAGGAGATCGCCGGGTTCGATCGTGTCGGCAACACCACGTTTTTCCGACGCAAGGCCATATCGACCCCCATGTCGGCCACCGACGGTTCAAACGCAGTCGCGGACAAGGGTCCAGCCAACCGGCGGCTCTCCAGGCGCCCCCTGCGCGCCCACCGGCCGCCAAGCAAGGCGCATTTCGACAGGTCGGACTTCGACGCCGAGCTGCAGAGCCGCAACGAAGAGCTGCAGACCGTCAACGAGGAGCTGCAAAGCCTGAACAACGAGAATTCCGCCATGGAGGCGGAGATGCGCGGCCTCGCCACCAAGGCCCAGCAGGCCAACGAATTCCTCCTGTTGCTGCTCAACACGTCCCGGGACGCGCTGATCGCGTGCGATTCCGCAGACCGGGTCGTCTTCTGGAACGACGCCGCGACCAAGCGCTTCCGCCTGTCTTCCATGCAGGCCATCGGAGGCGGTCTCTTCGACATGGTCCCGGCACTGGCCCCCGTGCGCAGCGCGTTGCGGAAGGCAAAGCCCACGGCAAGCCCCAGCCGCGTGAAACTGAGGCGCCAAGGCGTCGAGTACTTGATCGATCCCCTGCAAGCCGCGGTCGACCCCCTGGAAGCCGCGTCTGACAGGCGCAGTGGCGGCTATCTGCTGCGTGTGCGGACCATCGCTTCCTGACGCTCTGCCTACGTGACCGGCGGCCCGTACTTGCCGACCAGCCGCGAGCCCTTCGGCCAGCCCGCCGACGTAGCCGGGTCCTCGAGGCCGGGGCGGATGGCACCGGTCGGGCACGCGTCGAAGCATGCGCCGTCGGCGATGCACAGGTCGCGGTCGACGCGCGCCGTGTCCGTGACGATGGCGGCGTTGGTCGGGCAGGCGGCCTCGCAGCCGTTGCAGACGATGCAGTCCGCCGCCAGCACCCACGCCTTCTTCGGCTCGGGCGTCGCGGCGGCCTGCTTCTTGATGGCCTCGACGTCGATGGTCTTGGCGCCCGTCTTGGCGACGTCGTGGCTGTGGTCGGCCTCCTTGGCGACGACCTTGACCTCGACGGCCTTGACGGTGAGGGTGACGCCGTCGCGGGTGGCGGCGACGCGCAGCGCCTCGATGATCTTCAGCGCGGCGGGGTAGTCGAGGAAGACCTTCGCCTCCTCGGGCGTCGGGTCGGCGACGTCGAGGGCGGGCTTCAGGCTCCACGGGTCGACGATCTTGCCCTGCACGAAGGCGCGGGCGAGCACGAGCTTGCCGCGCACCGTCTGCGTCATCGGCAGGTTGCCGGGGTTGGGGATCGCCTGCGCGGAGGCGAGGTCGATGCCCCAGATGTCGGAGCTGAGGATGGCGAGCTGGTCGCCGCCGCGGGCGAGGTCGGCCGCGACGTCGGCCGCCTGGACGCCCAGGCTCTTGTGGCGGCGATACTTCATCGCGCCGCCGACGCGCATCAGGATGGGGTTGCCAGCGGCGAGCTGGAAGCCGAGGCTGGGGGCCGGGATGGGGCCCTTGACCTTCATCTTCCAGACGAACTCCGGGACCGGCGCCGGGTACGGGAACACCATGCCCGGGTTCATCAGGCAGCGGAAATCCGCCTGCGACTTGTACGCCTTCAGCCGCTTGTAGCGCGTCTCACCGAA
>JAXDQQ010000251.1:0-2979 GCA_034667805.1 Thermoplasmata archaeon
GGCGCCCAGCACCTCGGTGGCGAGCCCCGGGGACGGCGTGAACTGGCCGACGCCGTCGTAGAGCGTGGCATCGTGCAGGCGCGCGTGCCAGCGCGCGAGGCCGCCGCCGGCCAGCGGCGTGAACTCGATGAACGGCAACGGCGCGCCCTGCGGCGTCGGCTGCCCGACGACGCCCGTCGCAAGCGCGAAGCCACCGCCCTCCTCCAGGGCAAGGCTGGCGCTCCACAGGCCGCCCAGGCCTGGGCCGGCCTGGGCGTCGCCGTCGTGCACGGGAAGGCCGGCCGCCTCGAAGACGGCCCGCGTGTTGTCGTCGGACTGCAGCGTGTCGAGCTTGACGAAGTAGGCGTCGTAGCCCGGCTCGCGCAGCTCCGAGGGCGGGACGACGGGGACGTAGAACGAGCCGTACCGTGGCAGCGCGACGGGCGAGCCGTCGAAGGCGACGCCATGCCGGCACTCGTAGGCGTCGAGGTGGAACTCGGCGGTGGGGACCAAACCGGCCCCGGCGTCGGGCGCCGCCAGCACCGGCGTGAACCCCTGCGGCAGGAGCGGCTGCACGTCCTCGGGCGCGACCGGCACGCGCGCGATGACGAAGTCGCACTCCACCAGCCCCCACTGGTGCGTCGTCGGCCCGCTGGCCATCGGCGCGGGCGGGTCCGGCGTGGCCGCAAGGCAGCCGGCCAGCAGGAGGATGCCAAGGAGCGGCGCCGCACGCACGGCGGGCCAGGCGCGGGCCAGCGGCATAAGCGTTCCGTGACGGCCAAGTCCCTGCCCTTGACTTTCACTCCGCCCCACGGCAGGGCTGAAGAGCTTCCGCCCGGTGGCGAACCTGATGGGGGCCAAGCGCCAGCGCTACGACATCCTGCAGGAGCAGACGTTCGCGCAGCTGCAGACGCTCCCCAACGTCGGGCCGGCGACGGCCGCCGACCTGCTGCGCCTCGGCGTGACGAGCGTCGACGACTTGTCGCGCCGCGACCCGCGCGAGCTCTACGACCGCATCGGCGCCTTGGACGGCGTGCGGCACGACCCTTGCGTGCTCGACACGTACGCGGCCGCCATCCACGCGGCGCGCACCGGCGACGCGGTCCCTTGGTGGGAGTTCTCGGACATGCGCAAGGCGGACGAGCAGCGGACGCCGCGACCCAGGTTGTTCTGAGCGGCCAAGAAGCCAAGAAGAGAGAGGAGGAAGGGGAGAAGGGAAGTCGCGTCGGACTCAGAACAGGCCGGCGAACGGCGTGTCCACGAGGAGCTCGGTCGGGTCCCAGATGGCCAAGGCCAGGAGGCCGTCCACCGGGGTCTCCGGCGCGAACGACTGCAGGCTGTCGACCGGCTTCATCAGGTCGGCGTCCATCGAGGCGGCGACCCACAGGCCCTCCGGCGGGTCGGAGCAGGTGGTCTGCGAGTACGACGAGGGGCTCTGCGAGACGTAGTCGAACGGCTGCAGCTGCCCGGGCTGGCCGAGGATGTCGGCGTAGACGCCCTGCAGGGCCAGGATGTTCAGGCTCGAGACGCAGTGCACGTGGGCGCCGTGCTGGTAGCTCATGATGTCGTTCATGGGCACCGTCTTGGCGTCGAAGTCGCCGGCGTCGCCGACGTGGCCGACGCCGAGGCAGTGGCCGAACTCGTGCGCGACCAGGTCGTACATCTCGTTCGTCGTCCCGGTCAGGAAGTTCGTGTTGATGGCCAGGCACTGCGCGCCGCCGTCGGCGCACGATGACTGCTCGAGGACCCAGCCATCATGGATGTGCTGCGTGCCGACCATGGCATTGCTCTGCTGGCGGCAGATGGAGACCGGCACCTGCTCGCCGATGCCGAAGAGCAGCACCGGGTTGTAGGCGGCGGCGAAGACCACGATCTCGGGGTCCGTCAGCGCGGACTGCGGAGGCGTGTCGGTGCCCAGCGTGTACGAGTGGATGGTGAGTCCGGCGCCGAGCCAGGCGGGGGCCATGGCGTTGATGCCGGCGTCCCAGTTGGCGACGGCGCTTTCCATCGCGGGCTGGTCCCAGATCGTCGTGGCCGAGACCGGCGGGACGATGATCACGTCGATGTCGGCGGTGTCCACCGTATAGAGGATGACCTCGTGGTAGTTGCTATCCCAGAACTCGCACCCCGCGGCGGCGGTGCAGATGTTCGCGTCGGCCATCGGGATGGCGACGAGGGAGGCCAGCAAGGCCAGGCATGCGGAGATGAGGAAGCGTCCCATCGGTCACCGCACGTTGGGGTGCTTCGATAAGCCGCGTTGTGTGGCGCCCATCTGACGAACTGCGGAACCGACCTGACCATTTCCAGGGACAATGTCCATCGAAGTTCAATGTTGCATGCCGGATTCTAATCGGTTTCCCTGTGGGCCGCCCGGACCGGAACTAGCGCTGGACGACGGCCGCCTTGGCCGTGCCGCCGGCCGCGGCCTCGACGACGCGGACCTTCGCTGCCGCCCGCTTGGCCTTCTCGCGCGCCTCGTCGGTCGTGGCGCCCGTCGCGATGACGACGCCCATCCGGCGGTTCCTGTGCGCCACGGGCTTGCCGAAAAGGCGCAGGAACGTGCCGGGCTCGGCAAGCGCCGCCTCGACGCCCTCGAACCGCGGCGCCTCCATGTCGGCGCTGCCGAGGATGACGGCCGAGGCCGTGGGCCCGCCGGCGCCGATGTCCGGGATGGGCAGGCCCGTGATGGCGCGGACGTGCAGCGCGAACTCGGAGAGCTGCTGCGAGCCGAGCGTCACCAGGCCGGTGTCGTGCGGCCGCGGGCTGACCTCGCTGAACCAGACGTTGTCGCCCTTGACGAAGAGCTCCACGCCGAAGAGGCCGCGCCCGCCCAAGGAATCCGTGACCTTGCGGGCGATGTCCTGCGAGGCCGCCAGGGCCTTCGCCGTCATCGCCATCGGCTGCCACGACTCGCGGTAGTCGCCGTCCACCTGGACGTGGCCGATGGGCGGGCAGAACAGCGTCGCGGGCTTGCTGGCGGCGTCGAGGTGGCGCACTGTG
>JAXDQQ010000252.1:0-9279 GCA_034667805.1 Thermoplasmata archaeon
GACCCCGAGAAGATCCTCGAGCTCATCCTGGCCCGGCAAGCCCGGCACAAGCAGCCGGAGTAGCTGGAATTCGACGCTCGTCGGCCTGGGTGGTCGCGCCCGAGCCGCTGCGAGGGCCTGAGCGAGCCCGCAACGCGGCGAGCGCGGGATTTCACCACGAATCGCGAAAACGATTCGTAAGTGAAGCGGCCACCCTCTCCTCCGAGGGGTCTGGGGCCCGGAGGGCCCCAGCCAAGCGGGTCACGCGCGAAACGGGTTCCGAGCGAAGCGAGGAATCCCGTTTCGTGCCGCTACTGTTCCCATTCCTGCGCGTACTGCAGATTCTCGAACTCTTCCTCGGCCGACACCTCGACGCCGCGGCCGTCGCGGGCGCTGGCGCCGACGGCGAAGTCCAGGTCCATCGTGAGCTCGCGGAACAGGGCATCGAGCGACCGGGCCGTGATCTCCTTGTCCCCTTCGGTCTCGGTCCACAGGACGGCGGAATAACCGCCGTTGGGCGTGCGGTGGATCTCGACGCGCGCAAGTTGCTCTTCCATGGGCCTCGACCGGCTTGGATGGCCAGGTGTATTTCACCCTTGCGAGGGGAGCGCTTGCCCGTCGCGCCGGCGTGTGCGCCCCACGTCCGCCCACAGGCGTTTGCCCGTGGGCAAGGATGGCGACCACGTCTGGCGTGCGATGCCGCTTAAGAACGATGACCCAGTGGCGGAGGCAAATGGCGGTCCGCGTCCGCAAGCTGCAGGAGGACGACATCGACGGCATCTGCGCCCTGTGGAAGGAGTTCGCCGTCATGCGCGAGGGGCTCACCAAGTCCCGCATCCTCAACGACGACGCGGCCGACTACTTCTTCGGCTACGCGACGGGGCTGCTGTCGCGCAAGGACACCCTGACGCTCGTGGCCGAGGACGGCAGCAAGGTCGTGGGCTACCTCATCGCCCAGAAGCAGCGGCGCCCGCCCATCTATCACCACACGCAGGTGGCGTACCTCTCCGACTCCTTCGTCGCCCTGACGCACCGCGGCCAAGGCATCCTGCGGCAGTTCATGGAGGAGCTGCACAAGTGGTGCAAGTCGGAGGGCATCACGGCCACCGACGTGCAGATCTTCGAGGGCAACCGCGACGCCCAAGAGGTCTACCAGCACCTCGGCTTCGCTCCTTACCGGGTCGTGCTGCGCCAAGAGATCGTCCCCGCGCCGCTCGACCCCTAGGAACCACGAACGAGGACCTGTGGCCGAGACGACCCCGCTCATCCACAACCCGGTCTCGGGCAGTGCCCGGGGCGGGCTCCTCTTGCGCAAGGCCGAGAACCTGCTGGCGCTCAAGGGCGTCCCCGTCGAGGCCGTCGCGACGGAGCGCGCCGGGCACGCGACGGAGCTGGCCCGCGACTTGGCCAAACAGGGCCACAAGACCATCCTCGTCCTGGGCGGCGACGGCACCTTGTCCGAGGCCGCCAACGGCATCCTCGCCCTCCCCAAGGCGCAGAGGCCGACCCTGGGCTTCCTCCCCGGCGGCACGGGGAACGACTTCCTGCGCGATTTTGCCATCACGGACCTCGAGTCGGCCGCCAACGCCATCGGAGCCGGCAAGGCGGTGGCAGTGGACGGCGTCGACGTGCGCTGGCCAGGCGGATCGCACTTTAGCATCAACCTCGTCGGCTCCGGGCTCGCCGCCAAGGCCGGCGCGCGCTTCGGCAAGAGTTTCCGGTGGCTCGGGCCGAAGGGCTACGACGTCGCCGCCGCCATCGAGATCGCCACGATGAAGGCGTGCCCGACGCGCCTGACGCTCGACGGCAAGGACTGCAGCGGCGACCTTCCGCTCGTCATCGCGATGAACTCGGTGCACACGGGCGGCGCGATGAGGATGGCGCCGGACGCCAAGCCGACGGACGGCGTGCTGGACGTCGTGACCGTGCAGGACATCGGCAAGAGGCAGATCATGAACCTGCTTGCGACGAAGGTTCGCAAGGGGCTGCACGTCGAGGACTCCCACGTCACGATCCGTCGCGCCGCGCAGGTCCACATCGAGCCCGACGACTCGTCCCCGCTGCTGCTCGACGGGGAGATCGTCGGAAACACGCCGGTGGACCTCAAGGTGCTGCCCGGCGCGTTCCGGTTGCTGGCCTAGATGCATCAATCATGAGGGCCAAGTCGTAGCCGTCCCGCCCACGACCGCCGACGGCGGAAGGAGGTTCGACCTTGCTCGGGGAATCGAACGGGCCCCGTCGGGCGTCAATTGCATAGGGGACCAAACGAATCCGGCGAACCCACTCGGCAATCGGTCGAATCCGCCTTAGCAAAAGGCTTCAGAACCCGTCCCGTCCCCAGGCCGTCCGCATGCGGGTCGCCATCTTCACCGACTCCTGGTTCCCGCGCGTCGACGGGATCACCACGAGCGTCGCGGGCACCATGCGGCTGATGGAGAAGCGCGGGCACTCGTTCCACATCTTCTGCTCCGGCCCGGACTCGACGCGCGACGCCGACGTCACGCGGTACAAGGGCTTCGCCTACTGGGGGTACCCGGACTTCCACGTCAGCTACCGCAAGCGGAGCCATGACACGGCGCGCCTGCTTCGCGAGGGCGGCTTCGACCTGGTCCACATCCAGACGCCGTTCTTCGTCGGCCTGTGGGGCCTGCAGGCGGCCCGCGAGGTGGGCCTCCCCGTGGTCACGAGCTACCACACCTACATGCCGGACCTCATCCCGTACTTCACGCCGCCCGGGACGCGCGCCGTGTTCCGCCGCGTCGTGTGGGGCATGACGGGGGCGTTCTTCCGGCGCTGCGACATCGTGCTGGCCCCCAGCCCGAGCTGCGCCGCCGAGCTGGCGCGGCGCGTCCCGGGCCACAAGATCCCCAACCTGCAGGTCCACCCGAACGGCGTGGACACCGAGCGGTTCCAGCCGGGCGCGCGCAACGACGCGACGCGCCGCCGGCTCAGCCCCGACGGCAAGCCCGTCCTGCTCTCGGTCGGCCGGCTGGCGCGCGAGAAGGACCTGCCCTTCCTCGTGGCCGCCTTCGCCCGCGCCCTGCGCATCCGGCCCGGAATGCACCTGGCCATCGCCGGCTCCGGCCCCGACCAGGAACGCATCGAGGACGCCATCGTCGAGAACGGCGTGCAGGGGCTCGTCACGCTCCTGGGGTTCGTGCCCGACGAGGAGCTCGCCTCCGTGTATGCCAGCGCCGACGCGTTCGCGACGGCCAGCCGCTTCGAGACGCAAGGCATGACGGCCGTCGAGGCCAACGCGTGCGGCCTGCCGGTGGCGGCGGTGCGCGAGCGCGGGCTCGCCGACTACGTGCGGCACCGCGAGACCGGCTTCCTCTTCGAGCCCTTGGACATCGAGGGCGCCGCGCACGCGATGGTGCGCGCCATCGAGGCCGGCCCGGCCATCCGCCGTGAGGCGCGCCGGCACGCCGAGGACCTGAACCTCGAGCGCTCCACCGACCAGCTCGAGGAGGTCTACCGCGAGCTCATCGCCTTGCGGCCGAAGCCGACCCTGGAACAGGAGGGGATGGCCGCACGCACATCGTCCACGTGAACCCGTTCTTCTTCCCGCGCCTGGGCGGGCTGGAGCGGCGCATCTACCACGTCGGCCGGCTGCACGCCCGCAAGGGGCATCGCGTCACCGTGGTGACGGGCGCCGTCGAGGGCCACCCCGACCGCGAGAGGATGGATGGCATCGAGGTCGTCCGCCTGCCATCCAAGCGACTACCAATCCGCTGGGACCCGCCGGTCATGAGGACGCGGGGCGTGGCGGCGGCCCTACGCGAGCTCGACCCCGACGTCGTCGACTTCCACTACCGTTGGGCACCCGAGGTCACCCGCGATGTCGTGGCGGCGTGCGGCGTGGGCGAGGGCCGCATCCCCTGGGTCTTCACGGCGCACAACCAGTACGGCGAAGGCAAAGGCCTCCTTCGCCCCCTCTCGCTCCTCAACGACCGGCGCTTCTACCGCAAGACCGCCACGGCGCATCGCCTCGTCTGCGTCAGCCGCTTCCTGCAAGGCGAACTCGAGCGCAGGGGAACCGATCCCGGCCGCCTCGTCACGGTCCCCAATGGGGCCGCCCGCCCCGAGGTCGGTGGGCCCGAATGGGAACCCGACGACCACCGCGCCTCGCCCCGGTCGCCGTATGTCGTCGCCATCGGCCGCCTGACGCCGGAGAAGGGCGCCGACCTCTGCGTCCGCGCGCTGGCCGACGCCGTCGGGCGCGGCGCCGACCTGCGGATGGTCTACCTCGGGCGCGGGCCGCGCGCCAAGCGCGTCGTCCGCCTGGCGTCCCGCATCGGCGTCGCGGACCGGTTCACGCTGGCCGGCTGGGTGCCCGAGGGCACCAAGTGGCGCCTCCTCGACGGAGCCCTGGCGTACCTGCACATGGCACGCTTCGAGGCGTACGGGATCTCCATCGCCGAGGCCATCGTCGCCGGGACGCCGCCCATCGTCGCCGACGTCGGCGGCACCTCCGAGGTCGTCGGCGACGCCGGCGTGATGGTGCCGGCCGGGGACGCCTCCGCGGCGGGGGCGGCCTTGGCCCGTGTCGCCGGCGAGCCGGCGCTGCGCGAGGCGCTGCGCCGCAAGGCGGTTGCGCGGGCGCCCGTCCTCTCCTGGAAAACGGTCGCGGACCGCATGGAAGGCGTGTACGCGGACGCCGCGGCCAGTGGCGTTCGCTGAGGCGGCGGGGCCACGCGTGGTCCGCTTCCGGTCGAGGGCGGGCCAGCCGCGCCAAGGGGTATCCTGAAAAACAGGAGGAAAGTCCGTCGCCACGTGGCATCCTCCACGGTCCGCGAAGCCGAGGACCTCTACCAGGTCCCCGGCTGGGGCGACGGATACTACCGCATCACCGGCACCGGCACGCTCGCCGTCAATCCCCTTGGCCCCGACGGCCCCGAGGTCGACGTGCACGAGGTCGTCGAGAAGCTCGCGGCCGGCGGCCTGGGCACGCCGCTAACGCTGCGCTTCCCGCAAGTCCTCGAGCACCGGGTCGAGCGCCTCAACAAGGCGTTCCACAAGGCGCTCAAGGACAATGGCATCAAGGGCGTCACCTACCGCGGCGTCTTCCCCATCAAGGTCAACCAGCGCAAGGAGGTCGTGCAGACCCTCATCAAGTCCGGCCGCAAGTGGGACTACGGGCTGGAGGTCGGCTCCAAGGCCGAGCTCATCGCCGCCCTGACGATGGACCCGAACCGCGAGTCGCTCCTGGTCGTCAACGGCTTCAAGGACCGCGAGTTCCTGCAGGCCGCCTGCCACGCGACCCACTTCAAGGACGAGGTCATCATCGTCCTCGACGAGGTCGGCGAGCTCGAGCACCTGCTGGAGCTGATGGACGGCCTGGAGAACAAGCCCGTCCTTGGCGTCCGCCTTAAGCTGCGCAGCAAGGCCCCCGGCAAATGGGCCCTTTCCGGCGGCGAGCGCTCCAAGTTCGGCCTCACCATCCCCGAGGTCCTCTATGCCGTGGACCGCCTCAAGCAGGCCGGCATGCTCGACCGCCTGCAGCAGACGCACTTCCACATCGGCTCGCAGATCTCGGACATCCGGCGCATCACGCAAGGCGTCCGCGAGGCGGCGCGCATCCACGCCGAGCTGGCCAAGATGGGCGTCCCGCTGAAGTACATCGACGTGGGCGGCGGCATGGCCGTCGACTACGACGGTTCGGGCAGCTCCGGCTCCAACTCGGCCAACTACACCATCGAGGAGTACGCCTCCAGCATCGTGGCGACCCTGAAGGACGTGTGCGACGAGTCCGGCATCGCCGTCCCCGACATCATCAACGAGTCCGGCCGCGCCGTCGTCTCGCACCACGCGCTCCTCGTCGTCAACGCCGTGCGCCGCGTCCCGTACCTCGACATGGTCCCCGACGGCGAGCCCAAGGAGGACGACCCGACCTCGCTGTGGAACCTGCATTACTCGCACCAGTACATCACGTCGAAGAACGTCTTCGAGACCTTCCACGACGCCGTGCAGTACCGCGAGGACCTGCAGAACCTCTTCGACCTCGGCCACCTCGGGCTCGAGGCGCTCGGACGCGCCGAGGTGCTGTTCCGCGCCATCCTCGCCAAGGTCCGCGACCTTCTGAAGGACGAGGAGGAGACGGACGCCGAGGAGTACGAGCAGTGCAACAACCTGCTGTCGCAGAAGCTGGTGTGCAACTTCTCGCTCTTCCAGAGCCTGCCCGACGTGTGGGGAGTCAAGCAGCAGTTCCCCATCATGCCGATCCATCGCCTGCGGGAGCGGCCCGACGACGTTGCCACGCTGGCGGACATCACGTGCGACTCCGACGGCGAGATCCGCCGCTTCATCGACATCGAGGGCACGCGGCCCACCCTGCCGACGCACGAGCTGCGACCCGGCGAGCCGTACTACCTGGCCATGGCCTTGGTCGGCGCGTACCAGGACACCCTCGGCGACTACCACAACCTCTTCGGCGAGACGAACGAGGCCTGGGTCGAGACCGACGCCAAGGGCAACTGGACCGTGACACGCCAGACGCCGGGCTCGCGCATCAGCGACATGCTGCGCTGGGTCCGCTACAACCCCGCCGACCTGCGCGACTCCCTCAAGGACCGCATCAAGCGCCTCAAGGACAAGGGCAAGGTCAGCGCCGAGCAGGCGCGCGAGATCCAGGGCGACCTCGTCGGGCTCATCGACGCCAGCACGTACCTCGAACCTCCGAAGGCCGCCTGACTCCGACGACCCTCGCACGCCCACGGGACAGGGATTCCACGAATGGCGCGAACCGAACCCACGCTTCGTTAGGATTCGTGCAATCCCTGTTTCGGTCGTGGTCGTAGTGGGCGTTGCCTAGGCGCTGCGCTCGGGCACGCCCGTCGGCTTGACGGTGACCTTCGGCTTCGGCGCCTTGCCCTCCCATTCCTGGGCGAGGCCCTCGAGGACCTGGGGAAGGGGCGGCCGCAGGTGCGGCCCGGCGAGCGCGTCGCGCAGGAACTTCGAGGCGCGGCTGCCGGCCGAGTAGCCGCGGCCGCCGGCGGCCATGCTGCCGAAGACGGCCGCCTGCACCGCGGCGTCGGCCGCGAAGCTCTTGGCGCGCTGCGCACGCACCAGCTCCGCCTTGGGGAACGGGAATGCGTCGCGGCCCGCGACGGAGTCCAGGTAGCCCCATGCCGCTTCCAGCGCAAGGGCACGTTCCGCGAGTTGGCCGCGCAGGACGGGCTGGTGGGCGACGGCCTGCGCCGCCTCCGTCAACGCGCCTTCACCGACGCCGACGAAGACGGAGCCGAAGAGGAGAGTGGACCAGTGCCGGGCGTTGACGCCGCCGTCGAGCGAGCCCGGGTAGCCGAGGATGGCGGCGGCCGGCGCGTCGTCGAGCTTCAAGGTCACGCTGGCGCTCGTGCGCATGCCGAGGCCGTTCCAGTCGTCGTTGAGCTTGGCCCCTGGCGCGTCGCGCGCCACGAAGAAGCCCTCGACGCGCTGCGGCGTGCGGGCGGCGCACAGGAAGAAGTCGCCGTCCGGTCCGCCGGTGGCGAACGCCTTGAAGCCGGTGAGGCGCCACGCTCCGTCCTTGTCCAGGCGCGCGGTGGCCTTCGTGTTGGCGAGGTCGCCGCCGGAGCCGGGCTCCGAGTTGGCGACGGCCAGGATGCGGCCGGCGAGGCACTGCTCGACCGTCCAGCGGCGTCCCGCTTCTACGGCCTTGCGCTGCGCGGCCGGCACGGCCTCGTCGGGGACCCGCGCGGCGCCGGCGTTGCCCAGCGGCATGGCCAGCGCGAGCGCCGTGGCCGGCGCGTGGGCGGCGATCTTGCGCAGGGCCTGCATGCACTGGCGCAGGTCCCAGCCTTCGCCGCCGAGCTCGCGCGGGACGGGGGCCGCGAGCAGGCCGCTGCTACGGATGTCGGCGACGGTCTCGGCCGGCAGGCGCGTGGCGCCGGCCTTCTCCGCCTCGGCCTCGCGGCGGCCCCATGCCTCGGCGTCGAACGCCACGGCGGGGCGCGCCGCCTTGGCCTGGGGCTTGACGGCCTTGCGGGTCGGCGCGGGTGTGGCGGGCGTGGCGGTCACAGGTGGCCCCGTTGGGCGAGGAAGCGGCTGCGGGCCTCATCAAGCATTGGCCACAGGTCGGCGCCGACCGGGACGACCGGCGTGCCGTTGAAGGGCGTCGTGCATTGCAGGGTCCGGGTCTTCTCCAGGCCCCAGACGCGGTGGACGACGCCGAGGCCAGCGTGGCTCCAGGAGCCGGCGCCGAGTTCGACGAGTTCGTAGGTGAAGGCCTCGCCATCGCGGGAGGGAAGGAACCGTTCCTCGAGGACGGTCCCCTGCAGGACGCGGGTGACGGTCTGCGAGGCGCCGTGCCCGTGCAGCGGGGTCCCTTGGCCTGGGCTCCAGGTGCACGCGATGAGCTCGGCCTCGGCGTCGGCCTGCACGACCTCGCGCAGGTAGCCCTTCTCGGGGAAGGAGAGGTCTTCGGCGACCGTCTGGCCCATCTGGCGCAGGAGCGAGACGCCATCCTGGGCGCCTTTCGGCAGGTGGCCGGTGCCCTCTGGCAAGCGGCGGGCCTGCAAGGTGAAGGGGGCATCGGGGCGCGGCGGCCGGGCCGGCCTTTGCGGGGAAGTCTTTGCGTGCATCGTCCGTCCTTCCTCGCAGCAACGCCCTTCGGCGGCGATAACCACTCAGGGACAACGTTCGCCGCGGCTGGCCCCAGGCTCGCCAGGGTCTAGGACCAGCCTCCAGGAGAAAACCGGCATCTCGCTTCGACAAGCCCTTTCTACTGATTCCCCGGTGGGACGACGCGAGGGCCAAGCTTGGGCAAGATCGACGCCAAGGTCTCGAACGGGCTGGCCGCCGTCTCCATCTGGTGCAGCCAGCATGCCAAGGTCGTCATCGCGCTGACGTTCCTCATCACCGTGGTCATGGGCTACGGCGTCTCGACGATCACGACGAACGTCGACGTCGCCGACGTCCTGCCGCGCGGCAACCCCAACACGGAGTCCGCGCACAACCTCACCGAGCGCTTCCGCTCCACCTTCACGCAGCAGGTCACCCTGCAGATCCACGTCGACGAGACGGGAGGCCATTGGCGGGCGGACAACGAGAAGCTGACCTACCGCGTCACGAGCCAGGCCCTCGCGCCCGACTCGGGCCTGCCGCCGCTTCCGATCCCGCTCCCCGGCCAGGCGGGCCCCGTCGTCATCAACGTCGCCCCGGACCCGACCAACATCACGGACGAGGTGTACGTCCGCGCCACGGAGGAGATGGTGGACTACATCCAGGCGCACACGAACTTCTCGCGCTCCATCTCCATCTCCAACATCTACGCGCTGATCAACTGGACCGTGGCCGGCGGCC
>JAXDQQ010000253.1:0-8360 GCA_034667805.1 Thermoplasmata archaeon
TCAGCGTCGCGCCCGCGTCCGTTTTGGCGGACAACGCGACTGGCCCGGTCGAGGCCACCTTTGCCATCACCGGGCCGAACAGCGTGGCGCAAGGATAGACGTTGGCGTCAATCCCTGGTCCACGCGCGTCCATCGGTAAACGCATTGACCATTAACACGTAAACTACTTCCGGGCGGGGTCCGTGACTTGCGCATGGAGCGGGCGTGAGGTTCATCTGGGACACGGCGCCCCGCGCCTTCCTCCTCGCGGCCCTGGTGCTCTTCATCGTCGCAGGCGTGACGTTCGTCGCTTTCGACGACCCGATCGCGATGTTCGTCGCCTCGCTGGGTGGCGGATGCCTGGTGCTCGCCTTGGTGATGGCCTACGACAAGGGGAAGGCGCCCTGACCGGCCTCAGCCGGTCGTGCCTTGGTCCAACGTCCGCTGCCCTTCGGCGTGTCCCGTCAGGGCGTCCTTGACGAGGTGGTAGATGTGCTTGTTCCAGAGGAAGCCCCAATGCGTCGTCCACGGCACCTTGATGTTGGTGGCGCCGGCAAGGACGGCGCTTTCCGGAGGCAGGACCACGAGGTCCGTCGGGCTCCACAGGCTCGTGACCTTGACGCCTTGCGGGATCGCCCCGGGCCCCGAGATCTCCTGGATGAGGTGGCTGCCCGGCCTGGTCTGGCGGACGATGGAGAGGAAGGGGAACTGCAGCAGGTACGAGAAGTAGGTCCCGCCGTGCGGCGTGCCCAAGGTCACGATGTGGCGCACGTTGCGGTTGCCCTTGAGGTAGGTCACGTAGTAGCGCGCCACCAGCCCGCCGGCGGAGTGGCAGATGATGTCGACGCGGTCGGCCTTGTCGCCGGCGAGCGTCGCGTCCACCTTGTCGGCCAGCATGCGCGCGGCGATGCGGATGTCGCCGAGCAGGGCGTACGGCAGGATGACCTCGTGCACGCGGAAGCCGTCGGCCACGAGGCGGCGCTTGAAGAGGTTCCAGTAGACGTGGCGCTGCCCGAGGATGCCGTGCACCAGGAGCACGGGGCGCTTGTGGGCTCGCGGGGCCGCGGTCCCGTTGCGGGCCGCCGGCGCGCGTCGTTCTCCCATTGCCTCTCCTAGGGCGGCGTGGGGCTTAAGCCGTCGTATTGGGCGACCCACAGCAAGGCACATCCCTCGGTGGTGGGGCACAAAGGACGCTGCCCAGGCATGGCCAAGGCTGCCCACTTCTGGCGATGCTGACCGGCGGATTCCGGGATGTCCATGCCGGAGACCGCCAGGACCAAATGACGCCCCCTCGTCGCCGCGACACGTCCCGATGGTCATCAGCCTCGCCAACGCGGGAAACGCACCCGCGCCCGCCGACAAGCCGGCCATCCTCAAGAGCAGCGAGTTCACCGTCGACGAGGGGCTGGCGTATCGCGCCATGCGCACCGGGGCGATCTGGATGAACAAGCTGTTCTTCAGCAGCCTCATCCTGCTCGTCGTCTGGCTTGCCCTTGCCGCGGCCACCCACCAGACGTCCTGCACGGATTCCTACCAGGTCGACGACTCCGGCAACGGCACGACCGACCACCCGGCCGCCAAGTGCAGCGTCTTCCTCACGCCGACGGCGAAGTACCTCGGCGCGATGGCGGTCCTCACGTTCCTCGCGAGCTTGGCCTTCGGCGCGCTCGGCCTCGTGGTCGGCAAGCGCATCCTCGAGGTCGCCAAGGCGAGCGAGGAGCTCGGCGCCGGCGCGGGCGGCCCGCCAGGCGACGGATCCGGCGAGGGCGACCGCCCCGCCGAAGAGCCCTAGGCCGCCGGCCCTACCGGTCCAGCGGGGACCAGCCGGACCAGCCGCGACTTGGAGGCCCGGTCCGGAGGAGGCGGCCGGACCGGGCGTTTTTGATTCGGACTGGCTAGGGCCTTCCGGCCATCGCCTCGGGCTTCGGCTGCGGCGGCCGCTGCATGGCCGCGGCCAGCCCGGACGCAGCGGCACCGGCCGGCAGGGCGGCCGGCAGCGGCGCGGCGGCCCGGGCGAAGCGCGCGAAGGAGAACGCCTGGCCGAAGTCGGGGATGCTGGGCGCGGGGGAGACGAGAGGCCGCACGATGCGCTGCGGGGCCTGCTCCGTGGCGGTGCTGCGCGCCGCGCGCATCACGGCCGGCGACGTCGGGGCCGTCGAGAGCGCGGCGACGAGCGCGCGCGGCCAGGCCGGGCCGCCGTTGGCCAGGGTCACGATGGCGCCGCCCTGGCATTCGAACTCCAGGCGGCGCACCAGGCGAGGGACACTGGCAAGGTCGTCGGGCACGACGTGGACCTGCGACGTCCAGCGCTCGAGGCGGGCCGCCAGGCCGCGGGCGCCGTCGCCGCACAGGATGACCTGCCGTGTGTCGGGGGCGTTGAGCAGGTCGGCGAGGAACGGCCCGTAGGCGCGCGTCCGGCCGGGACGGTCGGCGCGCAGGTAGACGATGAACGTCACGGGGTGTCGGCGCTGGGCCTGCAGGTGGTTGAGCACGATCTGCGTGCTGTCGGGGTCGTGGATCGGGCCGGCGTCGAAGAAGCGCACGCCGTGGATCGTCGAGGGGACCCAACGGAAGCGGGCTTCGAGCTCCCGCCGCAGCGTCTCCTCCTCAGGCGCCGCCAACCCGGTGCCGAAGCGGTGGCGCAGCAGGGCATCGAGGACCGACACGGCCTCGTAGCCGGGGACGGCGAGGCGGCCGGGCGCGGCGTCGACGAAGGGCACGCCGGCGCGGTCGCATTCGCGGCGCAGGACGGCCTTGAGGGTGGGGTCGGCCTCGCCGCTGATGAGCGTCGCTCCCGGGGTGACGGTGCGGACCAGGGCACGGATGGCGGCGGCCGGCGTGGTCGGGACCGGGCCGTGCGGGTCGCGGCGGACGTTGGTGAGAAGGACGTAGTGCGGCAAGGCGACTCGCGCATGGAACGCGCGCTGCGCGGCCGGCGATTGCGCGGGGTTGCGCAGGACGAAGGCGGCGACGGGCCAGTCGCGGCGCAGGCCGGCGACGGTGGAGGAGAAGTCCTCGCCTGCGTCGCGGTCCCAGCCGGCCATGGCGAACGCCTTGCCGACCAGGGTCGCGGAGGAGGGCTCGCTGGCGGGCGCCGGCGCGTTCGCGTGGACGGTGAGGCCGCGCCGCTTGAGGGCCGCTGCGGCCATGACGGCGAGGGTGCTGCGGCCGCGCGTGCCGATGACGGAGATGCGCAGGCCGATGCCTTGCACCAGGCGCACGAAGCCGTCGGGGCCGCTCAGGGCGGGCGGAAGCGTAGGGTCGGCGGGGAACGTCGTCCCCTGGCTCATGCCGGCACGCCCGGCGCGCCGCGGGCACGGGGGCGGGGCTGGCGGGCCAGTTCGCGGGGCGGGATGAGGCCGAGGCCCGGCGGGAAGCGCACGGAGAGGCCGTCGTCACTGCTGAGGCTTGGGCCGAGGTTCGCGAAGGAGACATCGTCGGACATGGTGGGGTCCATCCAAACGGGAAAGTTCGTCCGGCAAGCAAAAGGGTTTCCGCGCATCCATCGAAGCATCGTGGACGTGCCGCGGAATCCGCGACGCATCCGAGGGCGGGACGTGCCGTCCAACAGGAGAGGATGCCATAGCGCCACGCCGCCGCGGGTTGGGACAACGTTGCGCGGGCGGGGTGCGCTTGCCCTAGGCCACACCTCGCATCGTCCCTGTCCCCCGGCGATCGCCGCGGACCGTTCGTGGTCGAGCGATGACCGTCAGGCCTTGTGCTTGCCGTCCCTGCCGTCCTTGCCGCTGCCGTGGCGCTCCAGGAGCTCGGCGACGACCTCGCGCAGTCCGACGCCCTTGCCGCGGCAGGCGACCAGCAGGTGGAACAGCAGGTCGGCGGCCTCGTGCTGCAGGGAATCCGGGTTCGGCTTGCCCTTCAGGACGAGCGCCACCTCCTTGGCTTCCTCCACGACCTTGCCGGCGGCGAGGCTGGGGTCCTCGAGGAGCTTCGTCGTGTACGAGCCTTCGGGCTGCTTCTTTGCGCGGTCGGCGACCAGGCGGTCGAGCTCTCCCAGGAAGCCCGCGACGGGGATGGCGCGGTCGTCGTAGAAGCAGGTCCCGGTCTCGCGGTGGCAGGCCGGTCCCGTCTGCTCGACGATGGCGAGGATGGCGTCCTTGTCGCAGTCGACCTTGAGCTCGACGAGCTTCTGGCCGTGGCCCGACTCCTCGCCCTTCGTCCACAGCTTGTTGCGCTGGCGGCTCCAGTACGTCATCTCGTTCGTGGTGAGGCTCTGCTTGAGCGCGTCCTTGTTGGCCCATGCCTGCATCAGGACGGCGCCGGTGGCTCGGTCCTGCGCCACGACGGCGACGAGGCCTTCCTCGTTGTACTTCAGCTCGTCCAGGTTGATTCCGGCCACGACGAGGCCGGAGCCCTTGATGACGATCGCTTTGCGGAGCGCCTCCATGTCGTCCAGGGAGAACTTCGCCGGGCCCTTGGAGACGACGGCGACGCCGTCCTCGGCCTTCTCGACCTTGGTCTTGCCGCCGCCTCCGCGCACGACGAAGCCGTCCTCGCCGGAATCCACGTCGTTGTCGACGACGACGGTGCGTCCCTTGACGGCGGGGGGCGGCGGGGGTGGAGGAGGAGCGGCCGCCGCCTTGCGCACGTCCGGTGCGGCCTGCGCCGCGACGGGCGCGGGCATGTCCGCCGACTTCGCGTTGAGGGTGAGGCCGGCGTCGTTGTCCGAGCTGGCGGCCATCATGCGCTGCAGGCGCGACAGGCCGCCGCCCGGGGGCGCGGGCGGCATCGCGGGCGATCCGGCGGCCGGACGCGTCACGGCAGGCGCCTCGTCATGCGCAGCGGCCAGGGCGCGGGCGGACGCGGCGGCCTGCGCCGGGGCCTCCTCGCGCGGCGTGGCGTCGCCGCCCTTCATGCGCTTCTTGACGACGACGGGCCGGCGGGGCTTGCTCGCCTTCTTGGCGGCTGGCCTCGGCTTCGCCTTGACCTTGCGGGCCTTTTTGCTCATCGCGTCACCTTCGCCATGAAAGTCAGCGCCGGCCGACGGGGACCGGGCGCACCGGCCAGCCCGCCTGGGAGACTTGGACCTTCGCTTCGGCCACCGTGGCCTGCCGGTCGTGGAACAGGGAGGCCGCCAGGGCGGCGTCGGCCCCCGCCTGGAAGGCGTCGGCCATGTGGGAAGCCCGGCCGCAGCCGCCAGAGGCGACCACGGGGATGGGCACCGCGGCCGCGACCGCGTGGGTCAGGCCAAGGTCATAGCCGCCCTGGGTGCCGTCGGCGTCCATCGAAGTGAGGAGGATCTCGCCGGCCCCGAGCTGGGCGGCCTCCTTCGCCCACGCGATGGCATCGCGGCCGGTGTCGCGCCGGCCGCCGTGCGTGAAGACGGACCACGATTCGCCCGGCCTCCCCTTCGTCGCGGCGACGCGCTTGGCGTCGATGGCGACGACGACGCATTGCGCGCCGAAGCGCTGGGAGCAATCGGAGATGAGCTGCGGCCGTTCGAGGGCGGCCGTGTTGACGGCGACCTTGTCGGCGCCGGCGTTCAGGGCTGCGCGCATGTCGTCCGGCGTGCGGATGCCGCCGCCGACGGTCAGCGGGACGAAGAGCCCCTCGGCGGTGCGGCGCACCGCGTCGAAGAGGGTGGCCCGGCCCTCGTGGCTGGCGGAGATGTCGAGGAAGACGACCTCGTCGACGCCTTCGGCCTCGTAGCGCCGCGCGAGTTCGGCTGGGTCGCCGACGTCGCGCAGGTCCCGGAATTGGACGCCCTTGACGACGCGGCCGTGGTCGACGTCGAGGCAGACGATGATGCGTTTGGCGAGGCTCATCCTTGACCCTCGCTGCCGGGAGGGGCAGCCGCAGAGAGCGCAGAGCGCGCAGAGACGACGGGGTCCTCTGCGGCCTCTGCGCTCTCTGCGGCAAGCCTGCCGGTTGCCGCGGGCGCGACCTCGCGCTTGCTCACGTCTTGGCTCCCTTGACCTTGACGACGCCCTTGGTCGAGATCTCCGCTTCCCGCGGCTCCAAGGCGCGCTTGAGGGCGCGCGCGAACGCCTTGACGCTCGCCTCGATGGTGTGGTGCGTGTCGCGGCCGCGCAGGTGCTCGAGGTGGAGGTTGATGCGCGCTTCCATCGCGAAGCTGCGGAAGAAGTGCTCCCACAGGGGCACCGGCAGCTGGCCCTCGTAGTAGGGGCGGTCGACGAGGTCGACGGCGCACAGGACGAGGGCGTCGTCCATGGGGACGAAGTCGTAGGCGATGCGGACGCACGGCGCGTGAGCGAAGGCCTCCTTGAACGCCTGGCCGAGCGAGATGGCGACGTCCTCGACGAGGTGGTGGTCGAGGTCCCCCGTGGCGCGGAGGCGCACGTCAAACCCGGCGTAGCGCGTCCACGTCTCGACCATGTGCGTGAGGAACTTGTTGTCCGTCTGCACGTCGTACTGGCCCGAGCCGTCGAGCCGCAGCGTGCACTCCACCTTCGTCTCCTTCGTGGTGCGGGCAATGGTGGCCTGCCGACCGCGGGCTTTGCCGGTGGCGGCGGGTGTGGCGCGTTGGCTCATTCCTCGGCGTCCTCCGCGACGACGTCCTCGATGGCGTCCTCGCGGGCGCGCAGGACCTGGATGAACCCCTTGCTGTCGGTGGGTCCTTCCTCGACCTCGTCGTCGAGGTCGTCGTCGGGGTCCACGGGGATGAGGCGACGGGGGCGGTAGGGCGGCTGCGGGATGGTCTGCACGGCGGCCTTGAGGTCGATCGCGCCAGTGTAGATGCTCATGCCCAGGACAGCTCCGTCGATGCCGTGCTCGCCGAGCCAGCCCAGGTCGGCGAGGCTCGCGATGCCGCCGGAGACCAAGAGCGGCGTCTTGGGCGTGTTGTTGCGCAGGTCGGAGATGACCGCCTTGTCCATGCCCTGCAGGCGGCCTTCCTTGTCCACGTTGGTGTAGAGGAAGGCGGCGAGGCCGGCGTCGTCCAGGCTGCGGGCGAGGGTGACGACGTCGATGCCGGTGGCCTCCGTCCAGCCCTTGACGACGACGTCGCGGCCGCGCGCGTCGACGGCGAGGACGATCTTGCCGGGGAAGACGACGCAGAGCTCGCGCAGCCATTCCGGGTTGCGCACGCCTTGGGTGCCGACGACGACGCGCCCGACGCCGAGCTCGAGGAGCTGCTGGACCTGCGTCATGCTGCGGATGCCGCCGCCGAACTGGACGTGCAGGCGGCGGCCGAGGATGCGCGTCAGCAGCGACCACTGGTTCTTCTCGCCGAAGGCGGCGTCGAGGTCGACGACGTGCACCCAGGTCGCCTTGGCGTCCTCCCAGGCCTTCGCTTGGGCGTCGACGTCCGGTCGCTCCAGCGCGACGTTCTTGGGGTCGCCGCCCACGAGCTGGACGACCTTGCCGTGGCGCAGGTCGATGGCCGGGTAGAGGATCATGCGGCGGCCTCCAGGCTGGAGACGGCGTTCTTGAGGATGCGCGCCCCGACGGAGCTGGACTTCTCGGGGTGGAACTGGACGCCCACGGTGTTGCCGCTACGCACGGCCGCCGAGAAAACCATGCCGTAGGTGGTGGTGGCCACGGTCTCCGGCAAGACGGGCGCGGCGTAGGAGTGGACGAAGTACGCGTACGGCCGGCCGTCGAGGCCCTCGAACAGGGGGTCGCGCGCCGGGTCGAGCTGGTTCCAGCCCATGTGCGGCACCTTTCCGGCGGAGGCCGGGATGCGCTCTACGGCGCCCGGGACGAGCCCGAGGCCGCGCACGCCGAGCGACTCGGAGCTAGCGTCGTGCAGGACCTGCGAGCCGATGCAGATGCCGAGGATGGGGCGGCCGTCGCGGTGGCGGTCGCCAAGGACGCCCCGCACGCCCTCGAGGCTCGCCATGACGGCGCCGAACGCGCCGACGCCGGGCAGGACGGCGACGGTGGCGCTCGCCAGGTCGGCGGGCTCCGTCGTGGTGCGCGTCTCCGCCCCGGCTGCCTCGAGGGCCTTGCGCAGGCTATGCAGGTTGCCGACGCCGTAGTCGAAGAGCGCCCAGGTCATGGGACGCCTCGGGACAGGCGGTCGGTCAAGCCCGGGCCTCCTTCACGATCGACTGCTACGCCCACAGCAACGTGTCGGTGTGCTCGGGCCCGCCGACGGTGAAGCGGATCGTGCGCTCGAGGCCCGCCGTCGTCGGGAACGTGCGCGCCAGGATGCCGGCCTTGCGGAGGGCAAGCAACAGTTCGCCTGCGTCGATGGGCGGTTCCGTGAGGAGGAAGTTGGCCTCGCTGGGATGGACGCGGAAGCCGAGCGCCTTGAGGTCGGCGGCCATCCGCTCACGTTCGGCGCGGACGGTGCGGACGCAGTCATCCACCCATTCCTGCTCGTCCAGGGCCGCGACGGCGACGGCCTCGGAATAGACGTTGACGTTGAACGGAGGCTTGGCCAGGCGCAATCGCGAGGC
>JAXDQQ010000254.1:0-3913 GCA_034667805.1 Thermoplasmata archaeon
GGCCGCCGCCGGTGTCCTTCTCGCCGCCGAAGGCGCCGCCGATCTCCGCGCCCGAGGTGCCGAGGTTGACGTTGGCGATGCCGCAGTCGGAGCCGCCGGCGCCGAGGAACGCCTCCGCCTCGCGGAAATCGTTGGTGAAGATGGACGAGCTGAGGCCCTGCCGGACGTTGTTGTGCCAGCGCAGGGCGTCGTCGAGCCTGTCGTACGTGAAGAGGTAGAGGATGGGCGCGAAGGTCTCCTCTTGCGCCAAGGGGAACTTCTCCCCTGCATCGACCTGGACCAGGGTCGGCTCGACGTAGCAGGAGCCCAGGTCGGGCCGCGCCTTGCCGCCGAACAGGACCTTTCCGCCCTGCCGCTTGGCCTCCGCCACGGCGCGCTCGAAGGTCGCCACCGCGGCCTCGTCGATGAGGGGCCCCATGTGGTTCTCCGCGACCAGCGAGTCGCCGACCTTGACCTGCGAGTACGCCTTGGCGAGCTTCGCTGTGAGGTCGCGGGCGACCGAGCGGTGCAGGAAGACGCGACGCGTCGACGTGCAGCGCTGGCCGGCCGTTCCGACGGCGCCGAAGAGGATGGCGCGCAGCGCGAGCGCCTGGTCCGCCGACGGCGTCACCAGGATGGCGTTGTTGCCGCCGAGCTCGAGGATCGTCTTGCCCATGCGGGCCGCGACGGCGGGGCCCACCTGTTTGCCCATGCGGGTCGAACCGGTGGCAGACACGAGGGGGACGCGGCGGTCGTCCACGACCCTGGACCCGACGTCGAGGCCGCCGGTGACCAGGCCGGTGATGCCGCCGAAACCCATGGATTCGGCCAGGTCGACGAGGATGCGCTGCACGGCCACGGCGGTTAGCGGCGTCTTCTCGCTCGGCTTCCATAGGACGACGTCGCCGCACACCAGCGCGATGGCGGCGTTCCAGGCGTAGACGGCGACCGGGAAGTTGAACGCCGTGATGACGCCGACGACGCCGAGCGGATGCCACTGCTCCATGATGCGGTGGTCCTGGCGCTCCGAGGGCAGGGTCTTGCCGCCCAGGGTGCGCGACAGCCCGACGGCGAAGTCGCAGATGTCGATCATCTCCTGGATCTCGCCGCGGCCTTCCGTCAGCGACTTGCCGGTCTCCAGGCTCACCAGCGTGCCGAGCGGCTCCTTCATCTCGCGCAGCTTGTCGGCCAGGCGCCGCACCAGTTCGCCCCGCTTGGGCGCCGGCACCGAGCGCCAACGTGGGAAGGCCTCGACCAGGCCCGCCAGGACGCGCTCGTGGTCGGCCGCCGTCGAGTCACGCACCGTCCCCAGCACGGTGCGGTCGATGGGCGTGCGCACGACGCGCTCCGGGCCCTTGCCGAACCACATCACGCCGTCGCTGCTCCCGGCCATGGGGCGGCTCGGGTCCAGGCCCAGCTGCCGGAGGAGGTCGGCGTGCTTGCCGGCGGCGACCGACGGGGCCTTGCCCGAGGGCTTGCCGCCCGGCGCCGCGGCCTTGCCCTTCGCGGCCGCGGGCTTCGGGGTCTGGAGCGTCCGGGCGGAGGCGGCCTTGGGCATGGCTCCGCCCAGGCCGGTCGCCCGGAAAAGCCTCACCGGCCGGGGGAGCCCGCCGAGCGTGTCACAAGGACGGCCGGGCGCTCCAGCGACGGGACGGCGTCGGGCAGCGGATTCGCCCGGACGTGGTCGCGGACGGTGCGGCCGTCGGGCAGGCGCAGGTCGGGCATCACGTCGGCCAGCGGCAGGAGGTTGTACGGCTCCTCGCGCAGGTCGGCCCGGAAGGACCAGCCGTGGCCCCGGCCGGCGTCCTCGGCCAGGACGTCGAGGTCCAAGGTGCGCGGTGCGTTGCGGTCGTCGCCGCGCGTGCGGCCGTGGTCGTGCTCGACGGCGCGCAGCCAGCGGCGCATCGCGACGGGGGCCAGCGGCGTCTCGACGACGGCGACGCAGTTGAGGAACTGCGGCGAGCCGGGCGGGCCGCCGACGGCGGGCGTCCACCAGGGCCGAGACAGGTCGAGGATCTGGGCGTCGCGCGCCAGGCGCTGGCACGCCGAGTCGAGGTTCCGCTTCGGCTCGACGTTCGAGCCGATGCCGACGAGGGCCCTCAACCGCGGTGCCCCCAGTGGCGCCGGGACGGAGGGGGCGGGGCAGCCCTGACGGAACGGCGCAGCGGGCGGGCGCCGGCAGGTCTCGCGCGGCGCAGGCGCACGGCGACGCTGCGGGCGAAGCGCAGCGCGCCAGGCTTGTCGACCTCGACCTCGACGGACTCGACGCCAGGGGTGCGCAGGCAGAGGTCGGCGACGCCCTGCGCCAAGGCCTCGAGCAGGCGGTGCTCCGTGTCCTCGACGTAGCGCAGGACGGCGTCCTTGACGGCCTTGTAGTCGACGGCGTCGCGGATGCGGTCAGTGCGGCCGGCGCGCGTGGCGACGTCGAGGGCCAGGTCGATCAGGACGTCCTGCCGCTTGGCGCGCTCCTCGGCGGTGACGCCGATGTAGGTCCGCGCGGCGAGTCCGCGGATGGTGAGAGTGGCCGGCTCGGCGGGGATCGGACTCACGGAATGGACTGGACGCGTGGCCGTTGGATGGCTTCGGGCCGTGCGGCCCATCAGTAGCCCCGGAACTCGTCGAGCTTGAGGCGGGCGCGTCGGACGCCGAGGCGTTCCATGATGGCGGCCATGTCCTGCACCATCTCGGGCGGGCCGGAGACATAGACCATCGCCTTGGCCAACAGGTCCGGGCGGACGTGGCGCTGCACCATGGCGGCGTCGATGCGGCCCTCCTCGTAGGCCCACTCGCCGGCACCGCTCTCGGGCTTCGTGATGGTCGGCACGAGCGTGAGGTCGAGGACGGCGCGCCAGGCCTCCAGCTCGTCGAGGAAGGCGGCGGCCTGCGGCGTCGGGTTGGAGTAGAGGAGGGTGACGGGGCGGCGGTCGCCGGTGTCCACCATCGCCTTGAGCATGCTGCGGAACGGCGTGATGCCGATGCCACCCGCGAGGAAGACGAGGGGCGTCGCCGGGTCGTCCGGCAGCGTGAACCGGCCCGCCGGCGGCCCGATGTGGACGGCCGCGCCGAACGGGAGGTCCCTCAGGGTGTCCTTGAACGGCGTGTCGCGCATCCGGGCGGCGATCATCAGCGTGCGGCCGTTGGTCGGCGAGCTGGCGACGGCGAACGTGTGCGTCTGGCCGTCGGGCAGCGTGACGTCGCAGGCCTGGCCGGCCAGGAAGCGGGGGGCGTGGCCGTTGAGGTGGAAGCGGAAGGCCATCGTGTCCTGCGCTACCTCGCGGCGCTCGACGAGGGGGGCTTCGAACCCCAAGGTGGTGAGTTGCGTCATGCGGACCTACCGACCTCACGCCAACAGCGTCGACCGCAAGGCGGTGCCGATGTGGGCCGAGCGGTTCCGTCCTAGGCCAAGGCTCGCACGTCGGCCTACACACGGAGGTCGCGGAACGCGCGGACTTTTTCCGCGGGCTCCGCGCGTTCCCGTGAAAGCGGCGTCAGCCGCGCTCGAAGAAGTCCTGGTGCTCGACGTCGCGTTCCGCCTCGGCGCGCAGGAGGTCGCTGCGCGTCAGGATGCCCAGGATGGTGCGGCGCTCCGCCTTGTCGACGACGATGAGGCGGCCGATCTCCTGCTGGAAGATGCGGTCGCGCGCCTTGTGCAGCATCTCGTCCGGGTAGGCCGTGATGCACAGGCCAGGCACGACGGCGGCGAGGGTCTCCGTCCCCTTGCCGGCCTGGATGTGGCGGCCGAGGTCGCGCCTGGTGACGATGCCGGCGAGCTTTCCCTCCGCGTCGACGACCGGGTAGCCGGTGTGGCCGTGCTCGAGGACCAACGCGTGGGCGTCGGCGACCGTCATGGCGGCGGGAAGCGTGTCGACCTGGGTGCTCATGACGTCCTTGACCTGGAGGAAGTCGAGCGGGCTGGAAACCTTGTCGTGGTCGT
>JAXDQQ010000255.1:0-5131 GCA_034667805.1 Thermoplasmata archaeon
CCAGCGACACGGCGAACTCCTTGTTCTGCTCGTAGAACGACTTGACGAAGCGCACGGCGGTCTCGTACGGGATGTCGAGGGCGTCCATCCAGGCCTTGCTGCGGTCGAACTGCGCCTTGAACTCGCCACGCGCCTGCTCGAGGTCGGCGACCAAGGTGTGCATGTCGGGCATGGTGAAGCAGCGCAGGCGCTTGATGCCGGCCGTCTCGCCCGACTGCTCGCGGCGGAAGGAGTAGTGCGTCAGTTCGTAGATGCGCGCCGGGAGGTGCTTGTACGACAGCGTCGCGCGCCCCATGGTGAGGTACATGCCGAAGCACGCGGCGAAGCGCAGGAAGAGCTCCTTCTCGTCGCTCTGGATGCGGTACTGCCGCGCCGGGAACTTGTTGAGGTACTTGTTCAAGGCCGGGTGGTTGACGTCGTACATGATCGGCGTCTCGATCTGCAGGCCGCCCGCTTCGCGGCAGACGCGGTTGATCTTCTCCTCGAGCAGGCGCTTGATGAGGTTGCCCTTCGGGAACCACCGCATGTTGCCGGAGTCGGAGCCGGGCTCGTAGTCGACGAGCTCCATCTGCTGCATGAGCGGGATGTGCGCCGGCTCCTGGTCGGCCTTGCGCGACCCGCCGCGCTCGTAGGCGTAGAACTTCTGGAGGCCCGGCCACTTCGAGAAGTCGAAGCCCTCGGCCGGGACCATGGACCCGTCGGGCGAGAGGACGTACCAACTCGACTTCAGGCCCTTCTCGGCCTTCAAGGCCGCATTCTGCTCGTCGCTGGCCGCCGACCCGCCGCCCGACGGGGCCACGGATTTCACGGATTCCACGGAGCCGACCGACTTGGCACTGGTCCGGGCCTGGGCCATCGCGGCCGAGACGTCGACCGTGGCGGCGACGACGCCGTCCGGCAGCACGTGGCGGCTCAGCTCGGAGAGCGGGTGGCCCTTGCAGCTGATGCTGAAGGCCTTGTACCAGCCGAACGGCGACTGCTTGACTTCGTAGTCGGCCGGCAGGGCGGCCTTGAGCGCGGGCAGCGCCTGCATCGCCACCGGCGGCGCCGCGAGGGAGTTGGACAGGTGCGCGTAGGGATAGATCATCACGCGCTTCGTCTTGACCTGGTCCGCGACCTTGACGACCTCGGCGGCGGCCTTGGCGACGACGTTGTCGAGGCCCGCCTCGTCGGCCTTCTCGACGGACACGAAGACGCAGAGGCACTCCTCCATGCGGCCCGCCATGTCGGCCTCGGCGAGGTCCGCGGCGGACTTCAGGGCCTTCTTGGTGGCCTGGTACTCGATGAAGTCCGAGTGGACGAGGAGCAGCTTCACGGCGGCGCTGGCACTTATAAGCCACTGAAAAGGGTGGCGGGCTCCCTTGCCCTCCGCGACGGATGCACCGATGACATTTCCAGTCCCCGACCAGATACCTTTTCCAGTCTGGGACTCCCAATGAGGGACAAGATGCGGTGGAGTCTGGCCCTTGGCCTCCTCCTGATGGCCCCCTTGCTGGCCGGTTGTGTCCAGTTCGAGGACACCCCCTCCAGCGGTAGCCAGTCCACCGGCCCCAGCCATAGCGCGACAGGCTCACAGACCGGCCACCGCAGCACGACGGCCACGGGCACGCCCCGCCCCGGATCCGGGGGCGGTGGCGGTGGCGGCGGAGGCTCGGGCGGCCTGGGCGGCAACGGCACGGACGGCGCCAGCGGCAACGCCACCGGCCCGCCGCGCGAGTGGGCCGCGCTGGGCGTGGCGACCATCCGCCCCGGCGCGTCCATCAACGGCGGCGAATGCACGGCGAACTTTGTCTTCACCAGCCTGGACAACTCGACCGTCTACCTCGGCACGGCCGCCCACTGCTTCTCCAACGACGGCAACACCGCCACCGACGGTTGCGTCGCCGACGTCCAGGCGCTCGGCGCCAAGCGCGACATCTCCGGGGCCAGCCATGCGGCGGTCCTCGTCTACTCGTCGTGGGCCGCCATGCAGGCGGCCGGCGCGTCCGGCGACGTCTGCAACAACAACGACTTCGCCCTGATGCAGCTCGACCCGGAGGACGCCGCCAAGGTCAACCCCGCGATGCAATCCTTCGGCGGGCCGACGGGCATCGCCACGGCGTCGGACATCAACACGTTCAGCCACATCCTCTCCTACGGCAACTCCGGCAGCCGCCCGGAGGACTCCGCCCTGTCGCCCCGCGAAGGCTACGTCACCCTGCCGGCCGGCGGCTGCGACTCGCGCGTCGTCTTCCCCAACGCCGCCATCCCTGGCGACTCGGGGTCTCCCGTGATCATGGCCAACGGCTTGGCCATGGGCGACTTCGTCAGCATCGAGCTGGCGCCGCTGGCCGGCCAAGGCCACGTCTGCCTGTTGGAGGACCTGCTGGCCTACGCGGCCTCCGTGGGCATGCCGGTCCGGCTCGCCACGGCCGAGCTCATCGACGGCGGAATCCTCCCGGTCTGACCAACGGACCCGTGAGGCGCTTTCGCTCCTCTTCTTCCCGCGCCTCCTGTTGACTTATAAGCGCCCCTTCCACGATGTTTGAAATAGCGCCCCGCCTGGGCAGACTCTTGTGAAGGTCGCAGTGGTCCTCAATGGCGACGAGCCGGGGCCGGACGACCTCAAGCTCCTCTCGGCATGCAACGCCATCGTGTGCGCCGACGGGGCCGCGCAGACCTTGCTGAAGACCAACCACCCGCCCACGGTCATCGTCGGCGACATGGACTCCCTCAAGCCGGACGCGTACAAGTGGGCCGATGCCCTAGACATCCCGATGGAGCGGCACAAGCCGGACAAGGACCAGACCGACGGCGACCTCGCCCTGGAGAAGGCCCTCGCCCTCGGCGCCACCTCCGTCCTCATCCTCGGCGGGCACGGCGGCCGCAGCGCCATGTTCCTCGCCAACCTCAAGCTGCTGCGCAAGTGCCACGACAAGGGCATCGAGGCCAGCATGGTCGGCCGCGGCGAGTCCATCCGCTACATCGGCGCCGGCCAAGAGCACGTCTGGGCGGGCCGCACCGGCGCCACCCTGAACCTGCTGTCCATCGACGGCGACTCCGTCGTCACCCTCGAAGGCACGGTCTTCGACCTCGACAACGCCACCCTGGCCCGCAAGGAATCGCGGGGCGTGTCGAACAAGATCGCCAAGGACGCGGCGAAGCTGCGCGTGCACTCCGGCGTCGTGCTCGCGGTCGTCGAGCGCAAGAAGCAGGAATACTACGTCCTGTAGGGCCTCAAGCGGCTGCGAAGCCTGCGGATGCCGGCCACCCATATTCTCCTTCGAGCTCTGCCAATTCGGCCGGTTCCCCTCCAATCGCTAGCCACAGGCCGACGGCGCTTGCTTCTAGCGCCACTGACCTCAAGCCTTGGGACTCGCCCTCAGCCGCGAAGGAAGTCCTGAACGCAACCTGAAGCCAAGGCGAATCCTCACCGATGAGAGCCTCGCCGGGCTGCGTGCTTACGAAGAATCCGTCCGCACGTTTCGAAGGGTTCCAAGGAAACCGGGTGGCGAGATCGATGTGGGCCTGAGCGTCGTGCACGACGGGTGGTTTCACCCCGCCTGGCGCACAGGCCGGCGCGTTGACAGCCTGTTCGGTAGGCAGTTGACTATTCCAAACCGTTCCCAAGAGTGGAGACTCATCCCGAGTCCAAATCCAAGTCCTCGCGACTTCCGCATTGCTCTTGTGCGTTTGGAGATTGAAGTAAGTCGAGTGGACTTGAGTAGGCATAAGCCCGCCGACGTTCGAGCTGTTGTAGGGCGCGAGCGTGATGAAACCCCCGATGCATTCGTTTTTGATTGCCGCGGAAAAATCATCGGACCGTTCTCGCAATGCCGCGATCGCCTCGTCGGCGGAGACCGTTGCGCCCAGCACCGGTCTGTCCGAGCCTGCCCACCATTGACCGGTGCCGCTATCCGTGCCAGCGGTTCCGATGATCCTCAAGGATGGAATTTTGGGAAGAACGGACTTCTCCTTGAAGTTCGTTAACACTGCCTTCCCGTCGGAGGCCCCGAAGGCTTCGGGAACGATGTCGTCGTCTGCGTAAGAAAACCATCTCTGGAACCCGAGGTAGGAATTTGCAAAAAACGGCCGTTCGGCAAGTGGTCCGCTGAAGCTCAAGTTGAGTGATGCCCCGTCACGGGTTTGTCGCGGCTCGACTTCGTGGCGCATTCCCCATTGGGTCAGGGCTAAGTCTCCCGTTTGGACAAGTCGATTGAACCCGACGCCCAAAGGAGGCCATTGGCCGCGTGGTACCCAGGTGACTTCCGCATAATTTCCCGGGCAAGGTTCCCGCCGGCAAACGTCATCGGTCCGAATGATTCGGAGGTCGCCGGAAAGCCAATGCACAATGTGCTCCGGATTGTTCGCGCCCTCCAAACGGATTTCCAAAGGATATGCCTGCACAAGGGCAAGGTCCGCATCGAGAACCATGGCGGGTTGGCCAAGGCGAACGAGGATACGCACATTGCCGGCCGTGTAAGCGGCGTCAAATTCGTGAATGCCCTCAATCTGACCAGGCATGTCGGGTTCCCGCGGGACGGCGCATCCCGCCAAAAAAATGAGCAAGAAAAAGAGGGCAAAAGGAAAGCGAATCAAGGATTCACAACGCGGCAGCGGCTGCGAACGGGTACGAATCCGCGCCGTAGGGGGCGGCGGCCGTTACTGATCCAGTCACGGCGACGGCGGCTCCTGGGTATTCCCAAGCGGAATCACTAACGTGGCAGGTCGTTTCGACGCCTGGGCTAACGCAAGCGTCCGCGAGCGGAACACCGTTGGCGTTGCCACTCAGCGTGCCGGTGACCAATCCCAAGGCACCATATGCCATGCCCTGCGCCGAGGCGAACCAGCAAGGGTAAAGCGGCGCTCCAGGGACGTCGCTTTCGCAGTATCCGACTGCAGCGTATGCGGAACTCGTCGCGCACACCAGTAGGCCCGGGAACTGGCATTCCGTCCCGCCAAGCTGCCCAGCCATGCAGTCGACGTACGGGCCTAGTTTGTCCTTCGGGTTGCACGCTTGAGCATCGGGTGCATCGTCGGCTTGGGCAGGAATTGCCATCGCCAGTAAAGCCAGGGTGGTCAGGATTGCAAACCTTGCGGTCTTGTTGTTGTTCACGCATTCACCTGCTCCCGAACGCAAATTCGGAGCGGG
>JAXDQQ010000256.1:0-2975 GCA_034667805.1 Thermoplasmata archaeon
AAGGGCCCCATCGTGTCGCGGCCTTCGGCGAGCACGCCCGGGCTTGGGCGGCGGCCTGAGAACGAGAACCGTTTGGCGTGACCCGGCGGGGTGGTCGGGGACGCGGACACCCTTAAGCCGTCCTCCAGGGTTCGACGGGCGTGCCCAAGGCGATGTCCGGCCAGGTGACGCCGGTGGAGCCGGAGACCCCCATGCGCAAGGTGCTGTACGACGGCACCGGCATGGAGGGCGTCGAGGTCCCCAAGGTCGCGCCAGAGACCTTGAAGAAGGCGTTCCGCACGATGCTCACCGTGCGCACGCTGGACGCGAAGCTGACGAACCTGCAGCGCCAGGGCCGCATCGGCTTCTACGGCGCCTGCACCGGGCAGGAGGCCACGCCCATCGGGACCGCCATGGCCCTGCGCGACGACGACTGGGTCTTCCCCGCCCTGCGAGAGGGATCGACCGCCCTCTATCGCGGCTACAAGCTCAGCCACTACGTCGCGCAGTGCATGGGCAACGACCACGACATCCAGAAGGGCCGCCAGATGCCCTGCCACTACGCCGACCGCTCGGTCAACCAAGTGTCCTGGTCCTCCGTCATCGCGACGCAGCTCGTCCACGCGGCGGGCGCCGCCTACGGCATGAAGCTCAAGGGCACGGAGCAGGTCGCCGTCGGCTTCCTCGGCGACGGGGCCACCAGCGAGAACGACTTCCACTCGGCGCTCAACTTCGCGGCCGTCACCAAGGCGCCCGTGGTCTTCGTCTGCCAGAACAACCACTTCGCCATCTCCGTCCAGCAGGACCACCAGACGGCCACCAAGACGTACGCCGAGAAGGCGGCCGCCTACGGGATGCCTGGCGTCCGTGTGGATGGCAACGACGTCCTGGCCGTGTACGAGGCCGTCCGCGAGGCCGCCGAACGTGCGCGGAATGGCGCAGGGCCCACCCTCATCGAGGCCGTCACCTACCGCCTCGTCCCCCACTCCACATCCGACGACCCCTCCCGTTACCGCGACGAGGAGCAGTACAAGTCCTGGCTCAAGCGCGACCCCGTGGACCTGTTCCGCCGCTTCCTCCTCGCCAAGCGCATCATCACGGAGGCGTGGGAGAAGAAACTACAGGCCGAGCTCGACCGCGAGGTCGACGTCGCCATCAAGGAGGCCGAGGCCGCGAGCCTGCCGGCGCCGGAGACGATGTTCTACGACGTCTACGAGCAGGTCCCCCAACTGTTGAAGGACCAGGCGAAGGCGATGCGCGTGGGATTGGAGAAGGGCGAGTACGAGTGGCCGCCGAAGGCCCATTGACGACGAACACGCGGAGGACGCGGAAGTCGCGGAGACGCGGTTCCGCGGGTTCCGCGTGAAACCGTCGCCGTCAATCGACGCTCAACTCGCCGCGGATTCATCGTCAATCGCACGGACCGTTCGAGCATCGTCCGAGGAATCCGCAGTCAGTCAAGCGGTCTGCTGAGGCAATGTCAAATACCCCCGGCAAGAAGCTGTGGGTCATGGCCGCTTCCACGCCCGCCATGCCCTCCTCCCGCATTGCCCACGACCTCAGCAAGGCGTCCCTCGTCGACCCGGCGGTCGACGAACTGACGGACGCCCCGATGGCGTTCCCGATCGCGAACCCGGACAAGCCCCAGGCGGCCTGCGTCCTCCTGTTGGACACCAGCCGCTCCATGCGCGGCGCGCCCATCCGCGCGCTGCAGCAGGGGCTCGAGACGTACCGCGACTACCTCGCCGGCGATGCCGAGGCCAAGCTGATCGTGGAGACCTGCGTCATCGCGTTCAGCGACGAGGCCAAGGTCGTCCACCCCTTCTCCAGCGTCGACTCGCTGCCCAAGATCGAGCTCGAGGCCGGCGGCTGGACCTCCATGGGCGCCGCCATCGACCTCGGCATCCAGCAGATCGAGGAGCGCAAGGCGTTCTACAAGGACGAGGGCGTCGACTACTACCGCCCGTTCCTCGTCCTCATCACGGACGGCGCCCCGACCGACCTCAAGGGCGACGCGCGCTTCAACGAGTGCGCCGCGAAGCTGCAGCAGGGCGCCAAGGACCGCAAGTTCATCCCGCTGCTCTTCGGCACCGGCAACGCGAACTTCGACAAGCTGAAGCTGCTCGCCGGCCCCACCGGCACCGTGGCCGGCATCGACGGCGCGCGGTTCGAGGAGTTCTTCCAGTGGCTCTCCAAGAGCGTCAGCGGGCTCAAGGACTCCAAGCCGGGCGAGGTCGTCACGTTCGCCGACCCCACGCTCCCGACGGCGGAGACCCCGAACCCGTTCGCGTTCGAGGTCTAGGCGACCAGCTCGCTGGAAAGGGACAAGAAGGACCCTAGCCTAGGAGCCAAGATGCGCGTCTCCGGCGGAACCCGCGCCGGCCGCGGCCACCGGGCCCGCGGCACGCCGTGCCAGGACTCGTTCGCCGTCTGGCAAAGCCCGGACGGCGGGCGGGCCGCTGCGGCCGTCGCGGACGGCCTCGGCAGCAAGCCCATGAGCCAGCACGGCAGCCGCGCCGCCTGCGACGCGGCCGTCGCCAGCCTGGCCGGCGAGGCCGACCTGGACGAGGCCGCCCTCGTGCGCGCCTTCGAGGCCGCACGGGCAGCCGTCCAGGCCGCGGCCGACGAGCGCCAGGTGCCCATCGAGGAACTGGCGACGACGCTGCAGCTGGCCACGCTGGACCGCGCCACCGGCCGCGCCCACGCCGGCATGGTCGGCGACGGCGCCGTGGTCGGCAGCCGCGGCGTCGCCGGGCCCGCCGAGGCCGCTGGGCCGGTGCAGGTCCTCGTGGCGCCGGGCACCACCGGCTACGCCAACGAGGTCACGCCGGTCACGGACTCCCACTGGCGGGAAGACCTGCAGGTGGCGAGCCTGGACGGCGCGCGGTCGGTCCTGCTGTTCACGGACGGCCTGACGCGCCTGCTCCTCGCCAAGTCCCGCCCGGGATGGCTCCCGTTCTCCCCCTTCTTCCAAGCCTTCCTCCCCAAGGTGGAAT
>JAXDQQ010000257.1:0-4509 GCA_034667805.1 Thermoplasmata archaeon
CGAGAGGAACAGGGCCTTGCAGCCACTAGTTTACCAGTTGTCCGACAGGGCACCGCTGGGCAGCCACGCTGTAAGGGATAAACGCTGAAAGCATCTAAGCGTGAAACCCGCGTCGAGACGAGGCGACGAGGACGCTCGTAGAAGACGAGTTTGATCGGAGGGGGGTGTACGCACCGAGGCAACGAGGTGTTCAGCCCGCCCTTACGAACTGTCCACAATGACATGACTGTATGCCGAAATCGAGATCGATCGACTTCGGTTTTCTGCTTCCAAATGGCTGCGTATGCAATCGCGCACGCTGTCGCGCCACCCTTTGCGGTGGCCTGACGGCGCGCGCCTCACACTTGTGGTTGGACGGCCATAGCGATCTGGTTCACCCGTTCTCATCCCGAACACGGAAGTTAAGCAGATCCACGTTGACCGTTGTACTGTCATGCGCGAGCTGACGGGAAAAGTCATCGCTGTCCACCACTCCTCTCCTCTCCAGGCTGCCCCACGCTGCGTCCCGCTGCGTCGTTGTCTGGATCATCCCTCTTCCCTTGCACCCTGGGTCGAGCTCCAAGAGCTCCCCCTCACCTGCGTTTCCTTCGCAACTCTCCGAACGGAGCCCCAATGGCGGTCAGCCGCTACTGTCCCCACGGCAACCTGCGCGCATCGTGCCCCCAGTGCCGGCTCGAGGCCTTGGACGACGCCAACGTCCGCGCCGCGCAGAACCGCGCCCGCGGCGAGTCGGGCACCCTCGGCCGCATCGAGGGCACCGACCTGCCCTACGACTGGCAGCGCGAGTCGTTCCAGGCCTGGCTCGACGGCGGTCGCACCGGCCTCGTCGCCCTCTCCTTGGGCCTTCCCACGGGCGACCTGCCGTACGCCGTGATGGGCGAGCTCGTCAACGCGAGCCCCACCACCAACGTTCTCGTCGCCTGCGCCCCCAGCGAGACCGAGGACGTGCGCGCCACGCTGGCCGAGCGCTTCGGCCTGCACCCGACGACGCTCATCGACCACCACTTCCTCGAGCCGCGCAACGACGGCAGCCTCGTCGTCGCGGACCTGCAGGAGCTGGAGACGGTGGACCTCTCGAACTGGGGCCGCTTCGCCAGCAACGGCCTTCTCCTCCTGTTGGACGCCGACGGCGTCACCGCGGGCCTTGGCTCCCACCTCATGGAGTCGCAGTTCCGTCACCGCTTCTCCATCAGTCGGCAGCCGTCCGCCATCGACCTCCTCTCGACGCGTCCGTGGAGCCGGGCCTTCGGGCCCGTCCTCTACCGCAGCACCGAGGACGCCGCGCGCGACCTCGGCATCCTGCCGCGCATCCAATACCGCTTGCACGTCGAGATGCTGAAACCGGAGCCTCGCGGAGGGTCCGGGTTCGGTCCGGAGGGCCCGTGGGAGGCCACCGACATCCCGACCAGGCTGCCCGCGCTGCAGGCGGGCCCGTTCGTGCGCAGCCGCGCGCGCGACGTCGCCATCCGCCGCGCCAAGGAGACGCCCGGCCTCGTCATCGTCCACGACGGCGTGCCCGTCCCCGGCGCCGCGGACACCCTCAAGCTCTCCGAGCTGCCGGACAAGCATGAGTCGGCGCCGACGGGATGGGTGCTGGCGAGCCCCACCGCCGACGGCAAGGCCATCCTGCGCCTCGCCACGGTGGCGTTCAAGACGCTGCAGAAGCCGGGGTCCGTCGAGGACGCCGTCGTCCTGCCCGTCCCCGTCGACCTGTGCAAGCAGCCGCCGTGGTCCGACCAGTGGCGCATGGCCGCCAACCAGATCGACCGCGTCGCCGCCGGCCTCCTGTTGGCCACCGACGTCGGGCAGGCCATGCTCGCCGAAGACCTCGAGTCCCTCGTCGGCGTCGCCCTCGCGTTGCGCGGCATCCCCGCCGAGGAGCTCTACCACCTCAGCCCCATCGTGGCCGAGGCCGCCAACGCGGCGCACGCCAAGGAAAGCATCGCGCCGGAGCGGGTCCAGGCTGCCGCCCGCGCCAACGGAGGCCTTGCCGCCTCCTTGCTGGTCGCCGCCGAGCTCGGCCCCCTCCATCTCCTGCGCATCGCGCACCCGCGCTTTACGCCGGTCGTCCCCGACCTGCCGCATCCGAGCCTGTACGACGCCCGCCGCCACGCCTGGCGCGGACGTGCCTTCGCCGCCCTCGCCAACGCCGCCAAGGGCGCCGACCTCGTGACGGCGTGGGGCCGCTACCCCGAGCTGCGCTTCGTCTTCCCCAGCTCCGCCCTTCTCGAGGCGAGCACGGCGTATTGCGCCAAGCACAAGCTCAAGGGCCCGCTCGACGCCGACGAGTTCCGCAGGGTCGAGGACAAGACGCGCATCGCGCCCGGTGACCGACGCGCCGCCTCCGACGTCCTGGCGGAATGGAACTCGGCCCTCATCCTCGCCGAGGAGCACGAGCGCGACTTCCTCGCGGACATGCACGCCCGCCAGCCTGAGCGTGAGCGCCGCCGCGAAGGCGTCGCCCTGCCCAACCTCTTCGTCGCGAACCGGACCCCCGATGCCCTCACGTTCGAGGCCAAGGAGGGCCGCATGCCGATCACCAACATCGCGCCCGGCTCCGAGGTCGCCGTCGTCGAGGCCGGCGAGCGCGAGGAGCTCTGTCGCGGCATCGTCGGCAAGATCAGCCGCCGCGGCGTCACCGTGGAGTTCCCCGGCGGCGCTCCCCGGCATCAGCTGCCACGCCTGCTCACCATCAACCTCGTCTTCGACCAGAAGGTGTTCGAGGCATACCACTCCGCCGTCATGGGCGCCCAGCGCGCCCTTTCGGCCACGACCCCGGTCGACGACGGGCCCGACGGCCTGCTGCGCGCCTGCCTGCTCGGCGAGACGGAGCCGCCCGCCTCGATGCGCCAGGAGCTGCAGGGCGGCGTCCTGACGTCGAGCCAGCGCGACGCCATCAACAGCGTGCTGTCCGGCGGCCGCGTTCGCCTCATCCACGGCCCGCCCGGCACCGGCAAGACGCACACGCTGGTCCACCTCGCCATGGCCTTGGCACGCGCCGGCCACTCAGTGCTCGTCACCGCCGACTCCAACGCCGCGGTCGACAACCTCGTCGTCGGCCTGCGCCGCAACGGCTCGTTGGCGGTGCGCGTCGGGCACGCGGTCAACCTGCGCGACGAGGCCGCCGAGGCTGCGCGCATCGACCCCATCGAAGCGCCGCCGTTCGTCCGCTGGGCGGCGCAACAGGGCATCATCGTCGCCACCACGAACTACGGCGCCTTCCGGTACATCGACCCGAAGGGAGGCCTGTCGCCGTTCATCTTCGACTACGTCATCCACGACGAGGCCGGCCAGGCGACCGCGCCCTCCTCCTTGGCGGCCGTCATGCGTGGACGCCGCCTCGTCCTCGCCGGCGACCCCAAGCAGCTTCCCCCCACCGTCGTCTCGATGGACGCCAAGGAAGCCGGCCTCGACGTCACCCTCTTCGAGCGCATCGAGGAACTGTCCGGCAAGGGACGCACGCGGATGCTGGAGACGCAGTTCCGCATGCGCGAGCCCATCGTGGCGTTCTCGAACAAGCGCTACTACGAGGGCCGGATCCAGACGGACCCTGCGGCCGCTGCCCAGGACGGGTTGCCCGACCTGCCGGCCGCCGCCTTCCAGCACGTCACCGGCCGCGAGAACGACCGCGCCCGCAACGGCTCCATCTCCAACGACTTCGAGGTCGAGTGCGTCGCCGACCTGGTGCAGAAGGTCTCCCCCGCCTGCCGCGAGCGCGGCTGGACGATGGCGGTCCTCACGCCGTACCAGGCGCAGCGCGAGCAGATCCGCCGCCGCCTGCCCGACATCGAGGTCTCCACCGTCGACGGCGCGCAGGGCCGCGAATGGGACGTCGTCCTCTACTCCACGGTCCGCAGCAACCCGCAGCACCGCCTCGGCTTCCTCGAGGACGAGCGCCGCCTCAACGTCGCCGTCACGCGCGCCAAGCGCAACTTCATCCTCGTCGGCGACGAGCGCACGCTGCACGACAACCAGGCGTTCGCCGACCTGTTGGGGAGCCTGGAGAAGATCCGTCTGCACTACCCGCCTCCGCCCGGCCAGCGCCTCGGCGGCTCCCGCCAAGACGGCGGGCGCCACGGCGGGCGCTGGGACGACCGGCGCGGCGGCCGTCGCGACGACCGCGGCCAGGGCCGCCGCGAGCCGCGCCAGCAGGGACGCGGCGACAACCGTGACCGCGCCCCGCAGCGCGAGCAGCCGCGGCAGCAGCCTCCGCAGCAGAGGCCGCCGGCGCAACCGCGCACGTTCCAAGACGGCGCCCCCGTCGAGGAGGAGGACTTCGGCGACGATGCCCCGCCGGCCAGCCTGCCCTCGGGCGCGGTCGACCCCGGCCTCGACGGCCAGGGCGGAGGCCGCCGCCGCAGACGCCGCCGCCGGCGTGGCCGCGGAATGGGCGTCCCGCAGGGCGAGGACGTCGAGCCCGTGCAGCCGCCGATGCCGGAGTTGCCCGACGGCCCGCGGCCGGAGCGCCGCCGCTTCGTCGTCAACGCGTCCGCTGACGCGGCTCCCGCG
>JAXDQQ010000258.1:0-7953 GCA_034667805.1 Thermoplasmata archaeon
ACCGGTTCCCCTCTTCCTTCCTCTTCCTTCCTCCTTCCCTTTTTGCCGTCCTTCGTCCCTCTTTTTTCCGGCTTGTTCTTCCGTCCTTTTGCTTCGTTTTTGCCCACTTTCTTTTCCTTGCGCGTCCCCGTCGCGCCCCCGTCATTCTATCGCGCCGCGGGATTTCTTTTGCGCGGTGACCGGCGCTGGCCGGGACGCGGTGGAGCCGATCCGCCGAGGCGCCGCCTCCTGTTGGCGGTCGGTCCCGCCTCTAGACGGTTTGACGAAACGACCACTTCGGTTATATTCGGTGGCACGTGTTTCTGGAGCGTGTTGGACTCCGCCCTTCGTAGCGGCCTCTTCCTGACCCTCGTCGCCGTGGCCCTCGTCCCGGCGGCGCAGTCGTCGGTGCTCCCGGCGGGAACGGTGGACTCCCTCGAAGACCAGGTGTCCGGCCTCCACCCGTGGGCGGCCTGGGCGCTCGACCAAGTCCCCGGCGACGATGGCTCCAGCTCGGACCCCGGCTCCGGCTCCAACAACGGCGGCTCGGCCACTGGCTCCGGCCCCGTCGCCGACGTCAAGGCCACGGCCCGCCCGGTCGTCGGCTACGCGCTGCACAAGGCGAGCGACGTCACCAGCAGCCTCCCCACCGACCCGCTCGGCCTCGCGCTCGAGAAGGTCGAACCGGTCCGCCAGACCGCGGAAGGCCAGCTCGTCACCATCCTCGGCGACACGGAGGCGCAGGAACCCACGGGCGCCGCCCCCGCCTCGGCCAGCGCCGTCGAGGTCGCGCCCGACGTCACCGTCCCGTTGCTCGTCGGCGCCACCGTCACGGCCGCCGCGGCCGCCATCACGGTCCTCTGGCTCGCCGGCTCATCCGGCTCGCTGGGCGCGGGCGCCGCGGGCGCCGGCTCGGCCGGCAAGCTCGCCGCGACCGACCTGCGCCGCCTCCTGCCCTTCGCCAGCCCGCTCTTCACCCGCTTCGAGAAGGACACCGTGCTCGGCCACCCCAAGCGTGAGGCCCTCTACGCGTTGATCCTGCAGGACCCCGGCGTCTCGCTCCAGTCCCTGTGCGACTCCACCGGCCTGTCGCGCACGGCGGTCACGCACCACCTGCGCCTGATGGAGCTGCAGCACCTCATCGTCAGCAAGCGCATGGGCCGCAGCCGCCACTACTACGAGAACGGCGGCCGCTTCGGCCGCGACCAGAAGGACGCGTACGCCGTCCTGCAGAACGACCGCTCCAAGGCCGTCGCCCAGTTCGTCAAGCAGAACCCGGGCGCCATCCAGAAGGCCATCTGCGCCGCCGTCGGCGTGCAGGCCTCGGTCGCCCACTGGCACCTGCGCCGCCTGCAGGAGGCCCAGATCGTCGAGGCCGTGCGCAACGGCCGCACGGTCTCCTACTTCCCGGGCATCGGCCTGAAGGGCATGGACTCCCCGGTGGCCGCCCTGCCGACCGCGGTCCCGGCCGTCACGGCTTAGGCCCGTCGGGCCGTTCGGCCTTCGTCCGCTCGTCCGGCTTCGTCCCAGCCTGCGCCGTGCGCTGCGCGGGGGGACCGCCCGGGAGCACCGTGTCGATGCGGCGGAAGACCGCGACCGCGGCGCCGCCGAGCGCGCGCTCGGTGCCGGCCAGCCCTTCGGCCACCCGTTCGGCGCCGTGGGCGATGGCCTGGCTGCGCCGGTCGAGGCCGCCGGTGGCCTCGACGAAGCGGAACACGCGGCTGAGCCCGCGGGCCCCGTAGAAGGCGATGCCGAGCCAGACGCCGGCGACGAGCCATGTGATGCGCAGGTCGACGAGGTCGGCGACCGCCTTGGCGCCGGAGCTGGCGACCAGGACCTGCGAGTGCGCGAGGATGGCGAACGAGGCGCCCAGCAGGATGGAGACCCAGGGTCGCCAGTTCTCGCCCTTGAGCAGGAAGTGGGTGCGCTGCAGCGTCGTGTACGAAGCGTACACCCAGGAGCCGATGAGGACCAGGTAGGCGATGAGGCTGGGCACCAGCGAGGGCAGGTGCGTGGCGGCGTTGAGCCGGTGGAACCCGTCGGCGAGCGTCGTCGCGGCCAAGGCGCCGATGACGAACAGGTGCAGCTCCTGCAGCACGAGCGGGCTGCGGATGCGGTTCGCCCACGCGACGGTCCACCAGAACAACAGAAGGAGCGAGCCGGCGACCGAGGCGATCCACAGGGCCGTCATCTTGGGTCCGCCGTAGAGGTCCCAGGCGGGCAGGCCGACCGCGATGACCATGCAGAGCGCCGTGGGGCCGAGCTCCCAGAGCCGGCTCTTGAGGTGGACGCGCACGTGTGCGTCATAGACGATCTCCTCGAGCACGAAGACGAGGTTGAAGCCGGCGAGCGCGAAGACGGCGAAGCTCACCAGCACCGCCAGCACGAAGAAGTCCTGCAGGTCGTACGCCAGGCGCGTCCAGAAGGTCAGCGCGTACAGCAGCAGGACGAAGGCCGTGGCCACCACGAAGGCGCGCCCGCGCATGTCCATCCACAGGCCGATGGCCGCCATCAGGAAGACGAGCGAAAGGAGGGTCGCGACGCGTTCGGTGACCGTCGACCAGCCCGGCGCGACGATGGGGACGATGGCGAGGAACGCCAGCGCCGCGATGCCGAGGTAGAACCACGTCCGCGCCCGGCCCACCTTGAACGCCGCGGGGTTCCGCCCCGCATGCCGCAGGCGCCGAAGGAACGGCTCATGCGCGGCGCGCGCGCCGGCCGGCATCGGCTCGGCAGGGCTCTGGCTGTCGCGGGACTCCGCCACCGCTTCGGCGATTGGCCGGGGGCCTTAAGGGTCGTCCAATCCGAAACGGGATCTGCCATCGAGCCTTGGGGCCCCAGCACGTGCACGCCCGTCAGGAATACACGAAGAACCCGCGGCCCGACTTCTTGCCGAGGTGGCCGGCCTGGACCTTCTGGACCAGGAGGGGGCAGGGGCGGTACTTCGGGTCCTTGAAGCCGTCGTAGAGGACGTTGAGGATCGCCAGGCAGGTGTCCAGGCCGATGAAGTCGGCGAGGGCGAGCGGGCCCATGGGGTGGTTCATCCCGAGCTTCATGATGGCGTCGATGTCCTCGGCGGTGGCCACGCCTTCGTTGAGGCAGAAGACGGCCTCGTTGATCATGGGCATGAGCACGCGGTTGCTGATGAAGCCGGGGAAGTCCCGGCAGGCGTGGACCTCCTTGCCCATCTTCTTGCCCGCGGCGACGACCGCGGCCAAGGTCGCGTCGGACGTGTCCGCGCCGCGGATGACCTCGATGAGCTTCATCAGAGGCACGGGATTCATGAAATGCATCCCGATGAAGCGGTCGGGCCGCTTCGTCGCGGACGCCAGGAGCGTGATGGGGATGCTCGACGTGTTGGAGGCCAGGATGGCGTGCGGCCCCACGATGGCGTCGAGCTCCGCGAAGAGCCTGCGCTTGATGCCGGCGTCCTCGACCACGGCCTCGACGACGAGGTCGCAGCCGGCGAGGAGCTTGTTGTCGGTGCCGGTGTGGATGCGGGCCCGGGCTGCCTTCGCGTCGGCGTCGGAGATGGTCTTCTTCTCGACGAACTTGGCGAGCGACTTGTCGATGCCGGCGACGCCCTTGGCGACGAACTCCGGCTTGAGGTCGACGAGGACGACGTCGTAGCCGGCCTGGGCCGCGACCTGGGCGATCCCAGCACCCATCTGCCCCGCCCCGACGACCCCGATGCGGGAGATGCCTTGCGCCATGGCGGGGCGACCTCCCGGCTCTTGAAAAGCGGTCCGGAGCGCCAGGCGAGGGCCCTAGGCGAGGCCGATGAGGCGGTCGCGGCGGAAGCGCGCGAAGACCATGATGTTGAACGTGACCGCCCCCACCAGGAGGATGGCCGGGGCGGCGACGGAGATGGCGATGGCGGCGACCGGCCCGATGGTGACGCCTCCGCCGACGAGGGCGGGTCCGAAGGCCGGCAGCAGGAAGATGGGCATCATCACGTAGCTGATGCGTTCCTGTGCCTTCTTCACGGTGGGGGCGCGCAGGGACAGCAGGATGCCGAGCCCGACGATGAAGCTCGACGTGACGGCCGCGCCAGCGCCGCCCAGTAGGAGGCCGGCTGGCAGCACCAGAAGGCCCGGGAGGCCGAGGAGGATTGCGGAGGTGATCCCGGCCGTGACGGAGACAAGTGCGACGTGGGCGCCGACGACCGTGTACTGCGCCAGCATCTTGCCCCACAGGATCGAGCCGTCGGGCAGGGGGCTGGCCAGCAGCGTCTCCAGGGTGTGGCGCTCGCGCTCGCCGGCGAAGGCGTCCGCGATGGTCGGCATCGGCCCGAAGATGCCCATGAAGGCGCCCACGCCGGCCACGCCGGCGCAAAGCACGCCGACCGTGCCCCACAGGCCCAGGCCATCGAGGAACAAGTTGGCGATGAAGATCGGCATGCCGATGCCGAAGACGAGGTCCATGACGCCCGCGACGGCCATCTGCACGGCCGGCCGCCCTTCCGCCATGAAGATCTCGCGCAGCTCCTTCCACGCCATCGCCCCCGCGCCCGTCATGGCTTCGCCTCCAGGATGGCCAGGAACGATTCCTCGAGGCTCGAGCGCGGGCGCACGACCTCCTCGACCCGGGCGCCGGACTCGACGAGGAGCCGGACGAGCGGGGCACCGGGGTGGTCGCCCGAGAGGGTGATGAGGAGCCGGCCGTCCTCGGCGGCGCAGGCGGCCACCTCCTTGCGCTTGCGCAGCTTGGCCACGATGGGGGCGGTGAATCCCGCGCCGCGCACCTCCAAGGTCGGCGCGACGTTGCCGCGCAGCGCGTCGGGGCGGCCCTGCGCGACGACGCGTCCCTGCCGCAGCACGGCGACCTCGTCGCACAGCTCCTCGGCCTCGTGCAGGTTGTGCGTGTTGAGGAAGACGGTCGTGCCAGCGGAGCGGACGAGGGCGCGCATCTCCTGGCGCAGCTGCGCCGCCGCCTGCGGGTCGAAGCCCGCGGTGGGCTCGTCGAGGAAGAGCACGGTCGGGCGGTGCAGCAGGGCGCGGCCGATGGCCAGCCTCTGCTTCATGCCGCGGCTCCACGTGCCCAGGCGGTCCTTGCGGCGGTCCCACAGGCCCATGCCCTCGAGCACGGCGCGGATGCGCTGGTCGCGTTCGGCCTTGGCCAGGCCGTGCGCCCGCGCGGCGAACTCCAGGTTGTCGTGGGCGGTGAGGCGCTCGTAGAGCCCATTGTGCTCGAGGAGCGCGCCGCAGCGGCGCCGCACCGCGTCGGGCCGCGCCGCGACGTCCTCACCCGCCACGATGGCGGTGCCGCGCGTCGGGCGCAGCAGGCCGAGAAGCAGGTGAAGCGTCGTCGTCTTGCCGGCGCCGTTGGGGCCGAGGAAGCCGAAGACGGTGCCCGAGCGCACCCGCAGCCGCAAGCCGTCGACGGCGCGGACGCCACCGAAGTGCCGGGTCAGGTCGTCGGCCTCGATGGCGAAGCCGCTCATCGCCCGGCCACGACGCGGGGCTTGCTTAACCCCATCGAGCGCACGGTCGGACAGGGGGCAGGCAGGGGCGGGACGCTTACTTGGCCGGCCTGCCCTTCGCCTTGATGGCGGCGAGGACGCGCTCGCGGGCCTTGGCGTAGCGGGTGTCGTCCATCTCACCCTTCGCCTTGGCGGCGTCGAGCTGGCCGAGGACGCCCTCGAGCTCCGTCTTGGACATGCCGGAGAGGTGGTCCGTGGGGACCTCCATCGTGAGCACCTGGCGGCGCGGGAAGAGCATGGCCACGAATGGCAAGACGACGGCCGCGCCCACGAACAGCAGCAAGGTGGTGGTGTTGGCGTTGTCGGGGTCGGAGAGGATCTTGGACATCACCAGGCCGAGGACGAACAGGACGGCGGAGACGATGAGGAACCACTTGACCATCGGGTAGGACTTGACGGCCTTCTGGAGCACCATGGGAATCGGATGGCCGAAGCCCGAGCTTGTTCAAAAGTCCCCGCCCCCGTTTCGGTCGGGTCCCTTCTGGGTCCGGCTCGTGCCTTACTTCGGGACCTGGACCATCATCGAGACGGCGTTGCCGCCGCCCAGGCAGAGCGTCGCCACGCCGCGCCCGCCGCCCCGGCGCTTGAGCTCATGGACGAGCGTCAGGAGCACACGGGTGCCCGAGGCGCCGATGGGGTGCCCGAGGGCGACCGCGCCGCCGTTGACGTTGACGCGGTCGTCGGGGATGCCGAGCTCCTTCTGCACGGCGCACGAGGCGCTCGCGAAGGCCTCGTTGTGCTCGAGGAGGTCGAGGTCACGCGCGGTCTTGCCGGTCGCCTTGAGAAGGTTGCGCACCGAGGCGATGGGGGCCTCCATGACCCACTCGGGCTTGGTGCCGGACGAGTCGTAGCCCTCGATCTCGGCCAGGATGGGCAGCTTGTGCGCGAGGGCGTAGGACTTGGCGACGACCACGACGGCCGCGGCGCCGTCGGAGATCTGGCTTGAGTTGCCGGCCGTGACCTGTCCGCCCTCGCGGAAGGAGGGCTTGAGCTTGGCGAGGACGGCCTCGTCGGAGTCCGTGCGGATGCCCTCGTCCTCGGACACGATGACCGGCGGTCCCTTGCGTTGCGGCACGGGAACGGCCACGATCTCGTCCTTGAAGCGCCCAGCGCGCTGCGCGTCGGCGGCCCGCTTGTGGCTCCGCACCGACAAGCGGTCGGCCTCCTGCCGGGTGACGTGGAAGCGCTGCGCGACGATCTCGCCGGTCTCGCCCATGTGGAATGAGTTGTAGTGGTCCCACAGGCCGTCGTGGATCATGGAGTCCACGAGCTTGCCGTCGCCCAGGCGCAGCCCGTTGCGCGAACCGAGCAGCATGTGCGGGGCGTTCGTCATCGACTCCATGCCGCCCGCGACGACGACCTTGCGGTCGCCGGCCTTGATGGCCTGCGCCGCCAGCATGACGGCCTTGAGCGCCGACCCGCACACCTTGTTGACCGTGAACGAGGGGACGGTGTCGGGGATGCCGCCGCCGAGGGCGGCCGCACGGGCCGGGTTCTGGCCCAGGCCGGCCTGCAGGACGTTGCCCAGGATGACCTCCTCGACCTGCTCCGGCTTGAGGCCGGCGCGGCGGACGGCCTCGCGCACGACGATGGCTCCGAGCTCCGTCGCCTTCAGGCTGGACAGGGCGCCCTGGAACTTCCCGATCGGAGTGCGGCACCCGGCGACGAGGACGGCCGTCTCTTGCACGGGCATTCCCACGCCAAGCCGGTTGAAAAAGCCGGGGGCGTGGGATGGCGGCGCCTGGAAGGGATGGAACGACAGAAAGGGAGATGGAAGGAGGAAGGAAGAAAGGAAGAGAGGGAAAGGAGGGGTCCGCCGCTAAAGCAGGTCGAACAGCCAGCCCAGTCCGAGGCCCTCGAGGACGGTGTCGGTCCAGTCCATGGCCTCGGCACCGTCGGCCGCCGGCTCGGCCGGGGAGGACGAGGTCGGATCCGCGAGGTCCACCAGGATCACGGGCGTCCAGGCCTCCGAGTCGACGTGGTCCGCCACGGCGGCGCCGTCCTTGGCGTCCTCGAACATCAGGCTGGTCGTCGGCTGGAGGTAGTTGCTCCAGTGCGCGCCGTCCGCCGTCTCGACGAAGATGTGAAGGGCCGTGGCTGGCAAGCCGCCGAGCAGCATCTCTTGGTCGGCCGCCGGCACGACGATGGCGGCCCCGGCGGCCTTCGCCTTGAAGGCGTAGGCCACGGTTCGCGTCGTCGTGTCGCCGCCGCCGGCGCACAGGCCTGGCACGGCCATCGCCACGGTCGGCTGCAGGGCGCCGCAGTCGACCTGCAGCACCAGCCGGTAGTCGCCGCTGTTCGCCGCCGCGTAGTTGGCGCCGGTGAACACCTTGACGCGGACCGTCATGGCCGACCCGCCTCCGACGACGGGCGCCGTGTTGCTCGGGTCGGTCGGCAGCTGGATGAACGCCACCATGCCGTCGCCGGACGGGACGGAGGGTGTCCCGTCGACGAGCAGCACCGGCGTCCACGCGACGCCGTCGACGAGGTCC
>JAXDQQ010000259.1:0-3046 GCA_034667805.1 Thermoplasmata archaeon
GCCGGCGGAAGACGATAGGCGGTCGCGAAACAGGAACGGCGCTGCGTCGTTCCCAAGAGATGGCGACTAAGCCATCCCGATGGACACGAGGTTCAGGTGCGCGAACAGCGGGCTCGAGATGGCGACCGTGGTCCGGCCGGTCTTGGTGAGCTTGTAGGTGATGCGCACCGGGGGCCCGGGTTCGACGTGTCGGTCGAGGAGGCCGGCCTTGACCAAAGTGCGCAGCTTGTTGGAAAGCGTGCGCGAGCTGGCGCCGAGGATCTCCTCGAGCTGGCCGAAACGGACCTCCCCGAGGACGCCGGCGACGAAGAGGAGCTCCATGCTCCACGGCTGGAACACGACGCGGCTGTGCTCCATCAGGGCGCCGAACCACTTTCCGACCTCGTCCGGCTTCTTGGCGGCGAGGAACCGCTGCGAATGCATGGAGAGCTCCGAACCGGCGCGGACGGCCTGCTTGTAGGCGGCCATGGCGTCGGGCTCGCGCAGCGGGCAGGACAGCGGCAGGGAACGCGAGGCGGGCGCCGCCGTGACCGACGCCGGCTTGGCGGGGTTGGCCGAGGGCTTGGCGGGCGAGGGACTTTCCTTGGCGACAGTGACTGTTCCCATGGGACGCGGTCGTTTATGGTGCGCAATGGACATAGACTTTCCTAAGGACAGTGCCTATCCACATGCAAGCAACCTCTCGCCACGACCACTTCGCCGTCCCTGCCACGCCCCCTGCCGAGCCCTCCGCCACCGAGAAGCGCGTCGTCGGCGCCTTGGTCAAGGCGCTCTTCTTCCGCGGCCGGCGCGGTGGACCCTGGGACCCTCCGCTGGGCATGGACGTCTCCGAGGTCTGGTTCGAGGGCAACTCCGGCGCCCGGTTGCACGGTTGGCACGTCCGCCACCCTAAGCCGCGCGGCATCGTCGTCCTGGCCCATCCCGACCGACGCTACGGCAAGCAATGGTTCGCGCGCGAGGGCTGGCTGTCGTGGCTGCACGAGGCCGGCTTCGAGTCCATCGCGTTCGACTTCCCCGTCTATGGCAGGTCCGGCGGCGGCTCGACCTACCTGCACGACGACGTGGCCGCCGCCTGCCGCCTCGCCCGCGACCGGCGGCCGGACCTCCCAGTCCACCTCGTCGGGCTCTCGATCGGGGCGTTCGCCAGCCTGAACGCGGCGCCCGGCCTTGACTTCCTCGACGGCCTGGTGCTGGAGTCGCCGTACCCGACCTTCGAGGCGTGGTACGACCAAGGCGGCCAGCGCGGCCAAGGCGACCGCGCCCCGGGGCACGGCAAGGCCAATTCCCTGCTAGGCCGGCTGTTCCCGAAGACCTACCGGCGCATCGACGCCGGAGCGAACGCCCCCGACGTGCGGGCACGCCGTATCCTCGTGGCCGGAGCGGTGGACGACGAAGTGACCCCCATCGGGCTGACCCGCGAGGTCGCCGACCGGTTGCCGGCGGACCGCACGACGAGGCTCGAGCTGCCGGGCGTGCGGCATCTCGGCCTGTTCCAGCGGGCCGAGTACCGCCAAGCCGTGCTGCGGACGCTCGCTCCGGCCGCCCTTGCCGGCGTGCCGGGGCAGTCGGCCGCCGTCATCGAGGTCTCGGCCTAGTCCGGAGCCGCGGGCCGGGCGCGGACAGGGTCGCGGCGCGCTCCGGTCCTCCTCGGTGATATACCCCAACCCGGCATATCCGCGTTCATGCGGGTCCTGGCCTTCGAGGGGGGAGCGTGGCGCCAGAGCGGCGACCTTCGCCCCGAAGAGGCCCGCGACCTTGCATGGGGCCCGACGCACGTCTGGATCCGCCTCGAAGGCCTGGCGCAGTCGAAGCTCGACGCGCTCGCCGCCGTCTTCGACCTGCATCCCCTGACGCTGGAGGACGTGCGCAACCACCGGCAGCGCCCCAAGGTGGAGGACTACCCGAACCTGACGTTCGTCGTGGCCCGCGCGCCGCGCTGGAACCAGGGCACGGACGAGATGTCGTGGCTCACCGTCGGCATCTTCCTCGGGCCGGATTTCCTCATCACCGTCTGCACCGACCCGGTCGCCGAGCTCGACGCCGTCGAGAAGCGGCTGCTGGGCACGAAGGTCACGCCCAAGACGGCGACCATCGACCATGCCTTCTACCAGGTCCTCGACACCATCGTCGACTCGTACTTCCCCATCATGGACGACCTCGAGGAGCGCATCGAGGAACTCGAGGAGGGCATCGTCGAGTCGCCGGAGGCGCACGAGCTCGCCAAGGTGATGGAGCTCAAGCACATCGTCTCGCAGACGCGCAAGACCGTCTACCCGATGCGCGAGGCCACGGTGGAGCTGGAGAAGGGCGAGCACCCCAACATCCGCGACGAGACCTGCATCTACCTGCGCGACGTCGCCGACCACATGACGCGTCTCGCCGAACGCCTGGAGCACGTCAACCAGATCGCCGTCCTGACGCAGGAGTCGTACAACGCAGCCGTGCAGCAGCAGACCAACCGCATCGTCAAGGTCCTCGCCGGCATCACCTTCGTCATCACCGTCCCCATGCTGGTCGGGACGTTCTACGGCATGAACCTCACGGGCGTCCCGCAATGGGACCCCGTTGGCGTCGGCCCCTGGTGGACGATCTCGGGGATCCTGGCCATCACGACTGTCCCGCTCTACCTCCTGAGCAAGAAGCTGGACTGGCTGTAGTCCAACGGCAGGGCCCGTTCGATTCCCCGAGCGCGGTTGAACCTCTTTCCGCCGTCGGCGTCGTGGGCGCGGGCGACTCGGGCCACGGCTGGGCCCTCACGGAATCGGGCGCCGCGCATTGTGTGGGGGACCTGGGATTGAACAGATTGAACAGATAGACCAGATTCGCGAGCCGAGCGTTCTGCTCAATCTGGTCAATCGGTTCAATCCGCGTTCCCCCGACGCCGGACGACGGCGGGAAGACGTTGGCGCAGCGCGAAGCAGGAACGGCGCCGGGCATTCCTTTTCCGAGGACCGCTTTCTCTGTTCGTGGTGCGGGAGACGAAGGCACAGAAGGCCGTTCGGGCCCAGACCATCGCGAAGCGGCTGCGCGAGGCCTACCCGAAGTC
>JAXDQQ010000260.1:0-2670 GCA_034667805.1 Thermoplasmata archaeon
TGACGTGGAGCGACCCACCGGCCCAGGCGCCGGCGGCGAACGGCCCGGATACGTTCCGCCTCGAGGTCCAGGACCGGCAGGGCAGGGGGCTGGCGGCGCAAGAAAGCGCCAATGACGCCAGCGGCCAAGGCCGGTTGGAGATGGTGGCCCCGATCCCCGAAGACCGGTACGTCGTGATCCTGGTCTCGCTTCTCGGCGCGGGGGACTCGACCATTGGGCCGTTCCCCCTGCAGGCCGACACCGAGGACAGCTGGCGCCTCGAAGCCTACGCATTGGTCATGCCGACAGGCTCCTAACCCGCCTCCCGCCTCCCCGCCCGTGGACTTCGCGGACCTCGCCGTCGGCCCCGCTCCGCAGCTGCCCCTCGACGTCTACCGCAAGCGCCGCAAGGCCCTCGCCCGCAGGCTCGGCGACGGCAACGCCCTCGTCGTCGCCACGCACACCACCAAGCAGTACTCCAACGACGTCGAGTACCTGTACCGGCCGCACTCCGACTTCTGGTACCTCACCGGCTTCGACGAGCCGCGCGCCGCCCTCGTCCTGCACGGCGGCTCCGGCGCCACGGACCTCTTCGTGCAGCCGCGCCGCAAGGAGGCCGAGATCTGGACCGGCCGCCGCCTCGGCGTCGAGCGCGCCCCGTCGGCCCTCGGCATCGACCGCGCGCACTCCTTCGACGACCTGGCCGGCAAGCTGGCCGGCGTCCTCGGCAAGGAGAAGGTGCACGCCATCTCCGACCACGACCCGGCCGTGCGCCGCCGCATCGTGCGCATCGCCGGTCGGCGCCTCGTCCCGAACCCGGTGGCCGCCAAGGTCGGCGGGCCCGAGAGCGCGCTCCTCAAGGGCGCGCGGCGGCCGACGACGAACCACGGCCGCGAGCTGCTGCACGAGATGCGGCTCGTCAAGGAGCCGGAGGAGCTGGCGATGCTGAAGGCCGCCTGCGACCTCGGCGTCGACGCGCACCTCGAGTGCGCGACCCGCATCCGGCCCGGCGCCCGGGAATCCGCCGTCGAGGCGTCGTTCGCCCAGCACGCGCGCTCCCGCGGCTCCACGGGCGTCGGCTACCCGTCGATCTGCGGCTGCGGCCCAAACGCCGCCGTGCTGCACTACGTCACCAACCGCGACGCCTTGCGCAAGGGCAAGCTGTTCCTCATCGACGCCGGCTGCGAGTGGGGCTGGTACACGTCCGACATCACCCGCACGTATCCCGTCGGCGCCGGCTACAGCCGCGTGCAGGGCGAGATGTACGACCTCGTCGCCGCCGCCCACAAGGCCGCCCTCAAGGAGGTCAAGCCCGGCAACGCCTTCCGCGCCCCCCACCAGAAGGCCGTCGACGTCATCACCACTGGCCTCCTCGACCACGGGTTCCTCGAAGGCTCCTTCGAATCCGCCGTGAAGGAACAGACGTACCGACGCTATTTCATGCACGGCACCAGCCACTGGCTCGGCCTCGACGTGCACGACGCCGGAAGCCCCAACGGCCCCGACGGCAAGCCCCGCCTCCTCAAGGAAGGCATGTGCCTCACCGTCGAGCCTGGACTCTACTTCAATCCCGACTTCTCCGACTGCCCCCCCAAGACCGTCGGCATCGGCATCCGCATCGAGGACGACGTCGCCGTCACCGCCGACGGCAACCGCAACCTCACCAAGCGCCTGCCCGTGGAACGCGACGCGGTCGCCGCGCTCGTCGGTTGACGTTGCCTGCCTGCGCCGGCTCCGGCTCGCTAGCCTTGTAAAGACGACACGGCCATGGGCCGTCGTGCGCACTGCGCCGGCCATCTGCCTCCTAGCCCTGGCCGTCCTTTTCCTGCCGGGTGCGCAGGCCGCGCTCAACGGCGCCAAACCCTACGAGGCCACCCACCCGTACCTCGCGGGGCTCGACGGGCCGCTGTTCACCATGGCCTCCGGCCGGGTGGAGGCCATCATCCCCGACGGCGTGGGCACGTGGGGCTTCTTCTCGACGGAGGGCGCGACGGTCACCGGCCTCACCCGCGTCTGCTGGACGCCCTCCGGCTCCATCATCCGCGGCTGCCAGGATTCCGCGGAGGGCGGCCTGTCCATCCGGGTGCAGCCCGGCGGCTCCTTCGGCTTCCAGTTCCCCGGCGACGCCGATGCCAAGGTCGAGGCGAAGCATGCGATGGCGATGTTCGTCGACCTGCGCGACAGCGGCGACGACCTCAACTCGCTGGAGCTCGGCCGCTCGCTCATCGCGCCCGTCGTGGACGGCATCGTGACGTTCACGCGCATCTCGACCATCCCGGCCTCGGCGATCGCGGTGCCGGCCTCCGAGGACGGAGGCGCCATCGCCGCGACCGACGCCACCACGGTCATCGAGGTGCGCGACGGCGGCACCGTGCGCGCCTCGCTGACGGGCAAGGGCGACCCGGTCACCTTTGCCGGGACGCCGGCCGTCACGCCCATCGCCACCGAACTGACGGTGATCCCCTTCGAAGGCGGCGGGGCCGTCGCGCGGTTCAGGACCGCCGACCGCGCCGACGCCGAGGTCGGCCTCGACGTCGCCCGCATCAACCGCCTGCTGCAGCGCCTGACGACCGCCAGCGAGGGCGGCTCGAACGAGGGCAAGGACGTCGGCGAGGACGCCTTCGGGCCGTTCAGCCAGGCCGCCGGCTCGCTCTTCGGGGGCGCGGTGCTCAGCCTGCCGACGGAGGGCGA
>JAXDQQ010000261.1:0-3835 GCA_034667805.1 Thermoplasmata archaeon
CGCGCTTGGCCTGCGCCGGTTTGCACGTGACCATCATGCGCTCCTGCGACTCGGACACCCAGATCTCCCACGGCGCCATGCCGGGGAGCTTGGTGGGGACCTTGTCAAGCTGGATCTCGCAGCCGAATCCCGCGTCGTAGGCCAGCTCGCCGGCCACGCACGAGAGCCCGCCGCCGCCGAAGTCCTTGCAGCCCGTGACGAGGCCGTCGCGGATGACCTCGAGCGTGACGTGGATGAGCGGTTCCTTCAGGATGGCGTCGCCGACCTGCACGGCCGAGCGGCTGGCTTCCTCCGAGGCCTCCGACAACTCTTCCGACGCGAAGGCGACGCCGTGGATGCCGTCGCGGCCGGTCGGGTTGCCGAGGTAGACGAAGACGTCGCCCACGCCGCCGGCCTTCGAGTGGGTGAGCTCCGACTTGTGCAGGATGCCGACGCAGCCGACGTTGACGAGGCAGTTGCCCGTGTAGCCGGGATGGAAGGTGATGCCGCCGGCGACGGTCGGGATGCCGACGCGGTTGCCGTAGTCGCGGATGCCCTCGATGACCCCCGAGAGCAGGAAGCGCGGGTGCTTGACGCCGGGCGCAAGGTCCGCGTGCTTCGTGTCGAGCGGACCGAAGAAGAGCGGGTCGAGGAGGGCGACGGGCTGCGCGCCCATGCACAGGACGTCGCGGATGACGCCGCCGATGCCGGTGGCCGCGCCGCCGTACGGTTCGATGGCGGAGGGATGGTTGTGCGACTCCAGCTTGGGGACGTAGCACCAGTCGCCGTCGAACGGCAGGACGCCGGCGTCCTCGCGGCAGATGATCTTGTCCTCGGCGATGCCGTAGACGTGGCGCTTGAGCACAGGCTTGCTAGACTTGTAGCAGCAGTGCTCGGACCACGCCTGGCCGAGCGCCTCCATCTCGACGTCGGTCGGGTTGCGTCCTTTCGAGCCGAAGTACTTGCGGGCGTCCTTCATCTCGGCGAGGCTGAGCCGGATGCCGAGGGCCTTGGAGCAGGCGACGAGCTCGTCGTCCGACATCGAGGCTAGGTCGAACTCCTTGAGGGGGAACTTGGTGTTGCGCTTGTGGACGTGGGATTCCCATGAGGGTGCGGCCGACGTCGCTGACCCCGACCGGACCGCGGAACCCGCGGACACCGCGGAACCGGGCTTGGTCCGCGAGATCCGCGTGATCCGCGGTTTCGCGGTCGTAGGCGGTTTCGGCGTCGTGCGCGACGGCTTGCGGACGCCGGCGCGAGAGCCGGGCAAGCGGTCCTTGCCCTTGACGACGGCGTGCTTGAGGCCGGCCTTGTGGTCACGCGTGGCGCGGCCGACGACCTGGTGGTTCTTCGTGCGGCGCATGGAAGCGGAGTGCATCTCGTCTCTCTCCTTTTCTCGCTGGTCCTGTTCCTCGTTCCTTGCCTTGCGCCTACTCGCCGATGCGGATGGTGAAGTCGTGGATGACCGGGTTGGTCAGCAGGCGGCGGCACATCTTCTCGACGTCCGCCTTCGCCTTGGCCTTGTCCTTCGTCTTGAGCTCGATGTCCCACGTCTTGGTGGTGTGCACGCCGGCGACGCCGTCGAAGCCGAGCAATTGCAGCGCCTTGACCGTGTTCTGCCCCTCGGGGTCGGAGATGCCGGGCTTCAGGTGGACGATGACGTGGGCGGTGACCATTTGTCTCTCTCCGGGGGACAGCGGACGGCCGCGCCGAGTGCTTCCCTGAAGCCACGAGCCCCGACGGCTATTTGGGGTTGGCTTCGCACATGTGCGAACCTCCAGGAAGGGCCAATTAGCCTCCCGCCCTCGCGGCAAGCGTGGCGAAGAAGGCGGACCTGCGCGAGGTCGTCTACCGCCTCACGCCGCCTTTGAAGGCGAAGGCCGCGCAACTCTCCCTGCTCCTCTCCGAGGCCGCGCCGGGCGCCGCCATCGAGACGACGGTCACGCACCTGGACGACGAGGGCGACGTGTGGCGCACCCTCACCGTGCACGGCAAGCCCGACGAGGTCGCGGCCGTGCGCGCCGCGTTCGAGGCGTACGACCCGGCATTCCTCATCGAGAAGGAGGTCCTCGGCGCGACCGCCCGCAGGCTCATCCTGTGGTACAAGTACCGCCCGGAGCTGGTGCGCGGCTTGAGCCACACGAGGCTAGCGTTCAAGCTGCTCGGGCGCGACACCGTCATCACGGACCGTGCGCAAGGCGGCGCCTTGACCATCCGCGTCCTGGCGCGCGGCGGCGCGGCGCTGCAGGAGTTCCTGCGCGAGATCAAGCGCTCCAGCGGCGACCTGCGCTTCGAGCTGCTCTACTCGGGTCCGCCGCGCGAGGCGGCCTTCTCCCGCCTCAACCCGCAGGAGGAGGAGACGCTGCGCGCCGCCCGCGAGCTGGGCTACTTCGAGGTCCCCGGGCGTGTCGGCATCCGCGAGGTCGCCAAGCACGTCGGCATCTCGCCGTCGGCCGCCTCCTACCGGCTGCGGCGGGCCGAGGCGAAGCTCGTCGGCGCGTACCTCGACGCCTCGTAACGCCCCTCCTCCACACGGAACGCGCGGAGACGGTGGAAGCTGCTTCCGCGTCCTCCGCGACCTCCGCGTGCTGGTTCGGCCGTCGGGGGCCGCGTCCAAGGCTTCAAGGGCCCCCCGGGGACTTGGGCGGCGTGCGCTGGGCGTCGGCCGTCGGTCTTCTCGTGGCTTGCGCCCTGTCGGGCTGCTCCGGCTCCGACGACTCCGGCTCCCAGAGTCTGGTCGATGCGGTCGTGGTCCCGGTCGAGGATGCGCAGAACCTGACAGCCGCCGAGCTTGCCACGGACACGCTGTGGATGACGCCCGGCGCACGGCTCAACACCAGCGCCGTCACCAACCTCACCATCCTGGCGACCCTGTCCGGGGCCTTGCCGCAGACGTTCGCCTGGAACGCGACGCTCAACGGCACGGGGAACCTGAGCGCGGCGCGCATGGTGCTCTGGCTCGACCTGCAGAACAGCGCCCTCCAGCCCGGCGTCGGCGGCGATCCCGGATGCACCGCGGCGATGACGCTGGTGTTCACCATCAACCAGACCGTCACGTACCAGCCGGGCGGCTGCGCCTCGCTGGGGACCGGCTCCGTGCCGCCGGGCGAGCACCGCCTCGAGTTCTCCACGCTGCTGACCTCGTTCCCGCAAGGCGCCGTCGTGGCGCCCGGCGACGGCGTCGTCGTGCAGGTCGCGTTCGGCATCGCGCTGCCGCAAGGGGTCGGCTACCTCCTCGGCGGCGGCGACCACGACTCGCACCTCAGCCTCGCCGGCCTGGCCGAGCCCGTGCCCAACTGAGGGTTTTTCTACCGAGGGCCTGCGTCCGCATCCATGCGCCTGCCGGCCGCCCTGCCGTTCCTCCTCGTCCTCGCCGCATCGCTGGCAGGTTGCTCCGGCGGTGGCGACAGTGGCGGCGATGCCCAGCCCACCCTTTCCTCCACCATGACGAGCACGGCTCCGCCCCCGCCGCCGCTGCCCACGTCGGACACGATGCACTTCCTCGACGCGCCGCACATGGCGCCCGCTCTCCCCGACGGCAGCACCGAGGTCGCCACGCCCGTCACCGTCGGCAACTTTGGCCAAGGCGGACAGGGACCCAACACGCAGGGCGCCGAGTGGCGCCACGTCGTCGAGCGGGCGACGAACGTGACCGGCGGCGAGGTCAACGTCTGGATCGAGGTCAAGGAGACCTTGTTCGAGCAGCCCGACAACCCGGTGCGCCCCAACTGCTCGTGGTCGCTCACCGTGGAGATCGGGTCCGACATCGACCCCATCCAGGCCTGCGTGCAGGAGCCCGCCGGCCCCATCAACCCCGGCACCAAGGAGCTCGTGTTCCAGCTTCCCGTCTCCTCGC
>JAXDQQ010000262.1:0-3968 GCA_034667805.1 Thermoplasmata archaeon
ACGTCGTAGCTGACCACGACCTCGGCGGCGTCCTGCGCGAAGACGCGGCCCTGCAGGAATCCCCCCGCCAGAGAGCTGATGGCCTCGGAGTCGGATTCCGCCGCCGCGATGGAGCGGAACGGCACGCTGCGGTTGCCGTAGGTGAGGTGGTCGATGGGCAGTTGCCCCTGCGGATTGACGGCCAGCACCCCGGGCAGGTGCAGGATGGTCTGGCGGTCGCGCTCCGAGAAGACGCGCCCCAGGCCGTTGCAGTCGGGCGGCCCGCCGCCGATCTCGTTGGACTCCAGGTTGCACGTGACGAAGATGGTGCGGTCGTCCACGGTGTTGAAGCCCGACACGATGGACTGCTCGAACGACTTCCCGATGGTCACCACGGCCAGGACCGCCATGATGCCGATGATGACGCCGAGGACGGTCAGGGTGGAGCGCAGCTTGTGGTTCCACAGGTTCGCCGTGGCCATGCGCAGGGATTCCCCGACGAACACGTCAGCGCCTCCGCCGCGACACGACGGGGTCCGATGGGTCGGTGGCCGGCGCCGGCTTCGCCGCGGCTTTGTTGGGCGCCGGCACCGACGAGACGTTGCCGGAGATCGGCGCTCCCTTCCCCGGCCCACCGAGCTTCTTGAGGACCTTCGCCTGCTTCAGGGGCGGCGACAGGAAGAAGGACGGCTCCTCGAAGGCCATCATGGGGCGGTGGTCCTGGCTCTCGATGCGGCCGTCGCGGAAGCGGATGGTGCGCGTGCCGAAGGACGCCACGTCCTCGTTGTGCGTGACCTGGATGATCGTCCGTCCCTCCGAATGGAGGCTGTCGAAGAGCTGCATGACCTCCTGCGACGTCTTGGAGTCGAGGTTGCCCGTCGGCTCGTCGGCGAGGAGGATGGGCGGGTCCAAGGCGAGGGCGCGCGCCAACGCGACGCGCTGCTTCTGCCCGCCCGAGAGTTCGCTGGGCACGTGCTGGAGGCGCTCGCCCAGCCCGACGGAGTCCAGGAGGTCGCGGGCCTTCTGTCGGCGGGCCTTGCGGTTCACGCCCGCGATGGCCATGGGGAGCATGACGTTCTGCAGGGCCGTCAGGCGCGGCATGAGGTTGAAGGACTGGAAGACGAAGCCGAGAGCCTGCCGCCGCATGGTGGCGCGCTGGTTCGGCGACATCGCGTGCGTGTCCGTCCCGAGGAGCCGGATGGCGCCGTCCGTGGGGGTGTCGAGGAGGCCAACGAGGTTGAGCAGCGTCGTCTTGCCGGAGCCGGAGGGGCCCATGATGGAGACGAACTCGCCGCGCCGGATGTCCAGGTCGACGCCGCGCAGGACCTCGAGCTGGGTGTCGCCGACGGGGAACGCCTTGCGCAGCTGCCTCGTCTGCACGGCGTGTCCCTGGGGCACGCCTGGTCCAACCCTGGCCTGGCTTTCAAGGCGACCCCTGGAGCCTAGCGTCCCTTGTAGCCGAAGAGGTCGTCGTACTCCTCGTGGGCCAAGGCGACGAGCCCGATGACGGCTTGTTGCGCGTCGACCTCGACGACGGTGTGCAGCAGTCGCCACCCATCCGGCAGGTCGTTGCGGAAGAGGTTCGTTACGCCGAGAACCTTGAACGTTTTCGGGATGAGCGCCTTCGGGACGTTCCGCCCAGCAAACGGCTTGCGCGGGAACACGCCTTCGAGTCGCCTGAGTTCCTTCAGCCGTTGCGCTGCCTTCCTCGAGGCATCTCCCCGAGCCTGGCCAGCGGTCTGTTCCCAGTCGGCGACTTGGGCGTCAAGCGCTGGCGCGCGATGGACCTGCAAGGGATAGCGCAGGGCCATCTAGGCGATTCGCCGGCTGGATTCGAAGAGGCCGCGCGCCTTCGGGTTGTGGACCCAGAGGACCTTTCCGCCGGCGCCCTCGTCGACGATGACCTTGAGCCCGGAAAAGTAACCAAGGACGGCGTCCAGGACCGGGTAGTTGACGGTCCCCTCGAGCCGCTTGTGCAGCTCGTAGCGCGAGATGGGGCCCTCGGCGCCCTCGAGGATCCCTTGCACCTTGGAGAGGGTGGCCAGGGTAGGATTGGCGACCAGGCCGGGCATACGTACTAGATTGCTGAGTATACTATATCTGGATATCTAAGAGTGAGGTCAAACCGTGCGCTGGTTGGTCTTCGTCCGCTTCTCCAACCCCTCGCGCCAGCCCGTGATGCGCAGGTGCGCGATGACGGGCAGGAAGAGGTCGCCCATGCGCATGCCCTTGGGGCTGAGCTTGTACTCGACGCGGACGGGGACCTCGGCGTATGCCTTGCGCTCGACGATGCCCTGCGACTCGAGCTCCTTCAGCCTCTGCGAGAGGGTGCGGCTGCCGATGCCGGGCAGGGCGTCCTTGAGCTCGTTGAAGCGCAGCGTGCGTTTCATGCGCAGCAGGAAGCAGATCTCGATGCTCCACTTCTGCAGGAGGGGGCTGAGGGCTTCCACGGAGCGCTGGATCTCTCGGTCCAGGTCGCCGTACCCGGTCAGCCATTCCACGGTGGCGTCCATGGCGTGGCGGTGCCCCTCGGCGACCTCGTCGAGGAAGGTGTCCAGCTGCCCGATCATGGCGGCGCCGAGGGCTCGGACCTCGGCCGGGTCCAGTTTCGACCCCTTGGCGACGGGCACCTTGGGGGGGTGGGCCTTGCCGGCGCCGTGCCCGGCGTCCCCCGTCCGGATATGTCCGGTGTCGGCCGGGACACCGGTGTTGCCCTGGATACCTGGGGTCGCTTCCATCACTGGGACTCTTATACACTTCAATCGCATATGTTAGTTTCGTCCTGGAAGGAGTGTGCGGGCTCGCACCTGCTTCCGGATTGGAACTGAGATGCACTCGACCCTGACGCAGAAGGAAGCCCAACAGGAGTGGGACCAGGTCGCGCACCTGGACGCCACCAGCAAAGGCGAGGAGGTCCGCCAGGGCTCGGCCGACCCGTTCCCCTTCACGCACGACCCCTGGTACAGCAAGCTCGCCGTCCTGGCCATCGTCTTCCTGCCGCTCCTCGCCCTGGGCTGGGTCATCTACGAGTTCTGGGGCGGCTTCGTCGGCCCCCTCCAGGTCAGCCTCCTCTTGGGATTCTGGGCCTTCACCGGCCTGGGGATCTCCGTCGGCTACCACCGCATGCTCACCCACCGCGCCTTCGAGGCCAAGCCCGTCGCCCGGTTCTTCCTCCTCGTCGCCGGCACCATGAGCCTGCAGGGCCCGCCGGCCGACTGGGCGGCGACCCACATCCGCCACCACGCCAAGGCCGACAAGGAAGGCGACCCGCACAGCCCCCTCGAGGGCTTCTGGCACGCCCACACCGCCTGGCTCCTGCGCGACCGCTTCGTGCGCGCCGGCCTCGCCCACGACAAGCTGATGCTGGACCCGGTCACCCGCTTCATCCAGAAGACGTGGGTCCTGTGGGTCGTCCTGACCTTCGCGGCCCCCGCCCTCATCGGCTACCTCGTCATGGGCACCTGGCAAGGCGCCGTCAGCGGCGCCATCTGGGGCGGCCTCCTGCGCGTCTTCATCGGCCACCACATCACGTGGTCGGTCAACTCGATCACCCACATGTTCGGCACCCGGCCGTTCAAGACGCCCGACCAGGCCCGCAACAACTGGCTCATCGGCGCCCTGGGCTGGGGCGAGGGCTGGCACAACAACCACCACGCCTTCCCGCGCGCCGCCTACATCGGCATGCGCTGGTACCAGATCGACATCGGCGGCTGGCTCGTCGCCCTCCTGCGCGTGACCCGCCAGGTGCGCAACGTCTGGATGCCGACGAAGGAAGAGCGCGCCGCCCGCCGCCGCGTCAAGTCGTCCAACCCGTCGCGCAACAAGTCGTCGGGCAACAACTCGGCCTGACGCGTCTGAACGAGACGACGTTCGCCGGCCTGGGTGGCCGCGCCCGAGCGGCAGCGAGGGCCTGAGCGAGCCCGCAAAGCGGCGAGCGCGGGATCCCCTGCGAATCACGGAAGTGATTCGCGCCGGGGGCGGCCACCCTC
>JAXDQQ010000263.1:0-10304 GCA_034667805.1 Thermoplasmata archaeon
GGAAACCCGGAAACCCCTGTGTCGTTTCCGGGTTTCCCGGGTTTTCCGGTGCGTGGGTCGGCGCGCACCAGTCTGTCAGCCGAGCGTCTTACGCAGGTGCGCGACCAGGCCCGTGATGGGCACGCGCGCCTGCTCCGTCGTGTCGCGGTCGCGCACCGTGACGGCGCCGTCCTGCAGGGACTCGTTGTCGATGGTGACGCACAGCGGCGTGCCGACCTCGTCCTGGCGGGCGTAGCGGCGGCCGATGTTGCCGGACTCGTCGCGGTCGGTGGTGAAGCCGGCCTGGCGCAGCGTCCAGTCGAGCTCCTCCGCCTTCTCGGGCAGGCCATCCTTGCCGGTGAGCGGCAGGACGGCGACCTGGACGGGGGCGACCTTCGGGCTGAGGCGCAGGCGGACGTAGGGTTCGCCGTTCTTCTCGCCGGCCTCGTGGGCGTGCTCCCACAGCGCGTACAGGATGCGGTCGACGCCGAAGGAGGGCTCGATGACGCAGGGCAGGACCTTGCTGCCTTGCACGGTGACCTCCTTGGTGGCGATCTCGTAGCACTCGGCGGGGACCGTGATCGTCTCGGCGCCGTGCTTGAGGTGGAGGGCGTCCTTGGCGGGCTCGGTCTTGACGACCTTCTCGGTCAGGAGCCACTCGTCGTCGCGCAGGTGCCAGTCGGCGGCGGTGACGCCGGCGCGGGCGGCTTCCTTCGCGTACGGGGCCTCGGCGGCCATGAGCCATTCGGCGGCCTTCGCCTTCTGCTTGAGGGTCGGGAAGAACTTCTTCGTCGGCACCCAGTCGTGCACGGTGAGCGTGAGCGGGACGGCCGGCGCGCGGACCGAGCGCAGGAACTCCGCGTTGGGGCGGCGGATGGGCTTGCCCGTGAGCGGGTTGGGGGAATCCGTGCCGGAGTGCTTGGCGTGCTGGGTGAGGTCGTAGGAGCCTCGGTCGGCGATGCCGACGCACTCGACCCAGCCGTAGCGGTCGGAGTGGAACTCGGCGTCCCAGCAGTCGGCGGCGTAGTGCGCCATCTCGTCCTTCAGGTGTTGGCGGAAGTGCAGGCGCTTGGGGTCCATGCCGGCGGCGAGGAGGAACTCCTGCGTGCGCGCCAGCCAGTAGGCGAGCGCCTCGTTGGCGACCATCCGGTCCTTGACGGCCTGGCCGAAGGACATCTCGACCGGCTTCTCGTCGGAGTTGGGCACGAACGTGGCGAGGCGGCCCCTGACCTCGGAGAACTTGGGGTGCGTCTTGGACTCGGGGTCGTAGAAGACCTCGGCCTCCATCATGCTGAACTCGCGCAGGCGCAGCATGCCCTGCCGCGGCGAGATCTCGTTGCGGTTGGAGCCGCCGAGCATGACGACGCCGAACGGAAGGCGCTCGCGGAAGTGGCGGAACAGCAGCGGGTAGTCGGTGAAGATGCCCTGCGCCGTCTCGGGGCGGAGGTAGCCGACGCGGCCGGAGCCCGGGCCGATCTCCGTCTGGTTCATCAGGTTCTGGCGGGCAGCGGGGGAGAACTTCGTCTCGCCGCACGTCGGGCACTTGGCCTTGAGGCGGGCCAGCTCGGCGTCGAGTTCGGGAGCCTTGAGCACGCCGGCGTTGCCGGTGTAGCCGGCGGCGGTGACGAGGTGGTCCGCGCGGCTCGGGTGGCCCTTGGCGCACTTGACCACCATGTCGGTGAACTCGGCGACGTGGCCGGAGGCGACCAGGACCTCCTCGGGCGTCACGCGCGGGCAGAAGATCTCCGCCATCGGCGTGGATTCCGTGCGCACGAAGACGTGGCGCCAAAGGTCCTCGAAGCGCTTCTTCATCGCGGCGCCCAGCGGCCCGTAGTCGTAGAAGCCGGCCGCCCCGCCGTAGACCTCGAAGGAGGGCCAGAGGAAGCCGCGGCGTTTCGCCAGCTCCAGGACGGCGTCGGTCTTGTCTGCCACGGCCGCGCCACGGGGGCCGCATTTAAAGCGCTGGCTTGCCGCGAGCAGGCTCCCCGAGACACGCCCCACGACGGCCCACTCCCACTGGACTTTCTTGGGCAGTCGGTTGCCACGCCATGGTTGGCCGCTTCCGCGTTGCCCAGGCCGTAGGCCTCCTTGTCGCCCTGGTCGCACTGGTCCCGCCCGCCTTTGCCAACCATCCGCAGACCGGGCATGGCGACGTCCTCGTCTTCGACCACAAGACCGGCAACGAATGGTGGGTCGAGGTCGTCCTGTCCGGAGGGGCGAGCGGCTCCGTCGCCGGCGTGCAGGCGATGGACACCGGCGGCCCCTGGGTCGCCTTGCAGAAGCAGACCTACGGCTCGTGGGGCGCGTCCTTCCACATCGAGCCCGGCCACCAGGTCATGTTCCGCGCCAATTGGGCCGGCGGCGAGGCCTTGGACTCTTGCTGGTTCGACCATCCTTCCGGCGTGGAGCGCTGCGGCGGCACGACCACCTCGAGCAGCTCGTCCTCCTCGCCCTCGACCTCGACGACCGGCGGCGCCTTCGACGCGACCTTCACGGGCGTCAAGGGCAACGCATGGTGGGTCCAGGCCTCCGTGACGGCCAACCAGCCCCTCGCAGGAGTCGACGCCCGCGTCAACTGCGCCGGCAGCTGGCATGCCCTGGCCAAGCAGTCATACGGTTGGTCGGCCAGCTTCAACGTGCCCAACGGCGCGAAGGTCGATTTCCGCGCCCGCGCCAGCTCGGGTGCCAGCGACCTTTCGGGTGGGTACGTCTGGCCCCAGGCGACGCCCGCCTCGGCGTGCTCCGGCACCACGACCTCGTCTTCGTCCACCTCGTCAGGCCCACCGCCCTTCGACGCGACCTTCACTGGCGTCAAGGGCAACCACTGGTGGATCCAGGCCACCGTGTCGGGCAACCAGCCCATCACCCTCGTCGAAGCGCGCCTCGACTGCGAGCCGGACGCCTGGTTCGCCCTCGGCAAGCAGAGCTGGGGTTGGGCCATCAGCACCGAGGTCCTCGATGGGCAGCGCGTCGACTTCCGTGCCACCAGCTCCACAGGGGCCAAGGACCTTTCCGGCGGCTACACGTGGACCGCCGCCACGCCGGCGCCCGCCTGCCCCCTGTCATGGCCTCCGCCGCCGACGGGCTTCAACGCGCGATACAGCAACCTGCGCGGCGACCGCTTCCACGTCACCGCCGACGTCACGGCCAGCAAACCCCTGGCCACCGTCGAGGCGCGGACCCTGAACACCCTCGACTGGCATCCCCTCACCCAGACGGCCCCGGGCACGTGGTCGGCGTCCTTCGACGTCACGGGCCACAACGTGCTCGAGTTCCGCGCCACGGCCACGGACGGCAGCCGGCACGTGACGCACCAAGGCTGGTACTGGCCCTACGACGGCAGCTACACGACGACGCCGCAGCCCTACCCTTCGCCCGGCCCCTATGATGACGTCTACTGGGGCGTGTTCCGCGGCGACGCGCACGAGGCCTGGGTGGACACCTTCAGCATCTACCCCCTGACGAAGGTCGAGGTCAGCATCGACCTCTCCGACCCCTGGTACCCCATGACCATGGACCCGGACAGCGGCGACTGGCATGCCACGGGGCTCAACGTGCCTTACGGCTCCAAGCTGTGGTTCCGCGCATCCTACGTCCTGGCCACGGGAGCGACGGGGACGGATTACGAACCCGGCGGAGAAGGACCCTGGCCGCCGTGGCCGCAGATCGGCTCCTACTACGAGTACCGCGAGGTGGGCTCGAGCCGCGGCACCGACGACGAGACCCTGGTCCACTACGACAGCACCTCGGAGACCGTCATCGTCGTGCGCAACCCGACGGGCTGGTACTCCGAGTGGAACGGCACGTGCACCACGACGACGCATTCCTTCGTCACGCCCCCCGGCCAACCCGGCCACTGGGACAACCGCACGGACCAGTACGACTTCTCGCCCGACATGTATCCGAACGGCTACCAACCGCAACAAGTCGGCGAGAACGCCTACCTCGAGTATCCGTCGACGTGCGCCATGGTGCGCGACGACGCCATCAAGGTCTGCGAGCGCGGGCCTCACCAGACTCGGATGCTGGACAGCTCGCGGCAGCCCATCACGGTGGACGCCGTCCGGGCTTGCAGCCACTTCACGGATCCGCCGCAGGACGAGGACTTCTGGTACGACCAGCGCGTCGGCCTCCTGCTCGACTGGCACACCAGGCACGGGCCAAGCGCGAACAGCGATTGGCAAAGCGAGACGACCGGCTGGCTCGTGCGCACCGACGCACCGCTGACCGGCCCCTGACGGCCCCTGACCGGGTCTCCTTTTCCCCTTCCTTCGCCTCGCCACGCCGTGAAGGCGCCAGACGCACCCGTCGCGACGGAGCGGCTCTGGCTGACCGAGCCGCGCCGCTCCACGGCCCTCGCCAAGGTCGTCGCGGTGAGTGGCCACGCCTTCGCCCTCGACCGCAGCCTGTTCGCGCCGGCCTCCGTCTTCCACCGCCACCCGCAGCCCGCCGACAAGGGCACCATCTGGCTGGCAGGCGAGAAGCGCAAGCTCGAGCGCGTCTTCCAGCGCGACGGCGTCCTTTGGCACCAGTTGCGCGGCACGGTGCCCGACGCCGGCGAGCAGGCGCAGTGCCAGCTCGACGCCGACCGCCGGCTGGAGGCCAGCCGCGCCCACACGGCCATGCACCTGCTGATGGCGGCGCTGCACCGCGCCAACGCGCCGCCCATGGTGCGCAACCCCGAGGTGCGCGGCGGCGGCCACTTCCGCCTCGACCTTGCCGGCCCGGTCGCGCCGAAGGACCTCGCCGCCTGCTTGGCGCAGGCGCGGCAGTGGGGCAAGGACGACCGGCCGGTGGCGCGCGAGCACGTGGCGCGCGGCGGCCACGAGGCCAAGGTGCTGGACGTGCAGCGCTTCCAGCCGCCCGACCCTTACCCGGGTCCGCCCACGGTGATGGACGTCGCCGTCATCACGGGCGTGTGCTCCTATCCCTGTGATGGGACGCTCGTCGAGCGCACCGGCAAGGTGGGCGAGGTCGTCCTCCCGCAGGCCAACGCGACGCGCTCGGGCTTCAGCATCGTGGGGCGCGTCAGGGACTGAGCGTCGGCGTCAATCCACGTCCCGACGCATGAGCAGGATGACCGACACGGCGGCGAACACCGTCGCGTAGGCCACGGAGAGGACCGCCGCTTGCCCGTAGGTGATGCCGGCGGCGTCGCCAAACGCTCCCGTCGCGTTGCCTGCCGCCAATCGTCCGAGGACGGAGCCGGGCATCCACTTCACGACGTCGGGCAGGACGATGCCGAGGAGCCCTTCGACGACGAGGGGATAGGCGATGCCGATGCCGATGGCGGGGAAGCCGGAGCGGAAGAGGACCGCCAGCATGGCGCCCATGAGGGCCCAGACGAAGGCGCCCGCCGTGACGTTCAGCCATGCCTGCCCCACGGCGGACCAGCCGTCCGCCGACCACCACGCGCCCATGTCGATGCCGCGCACGCTTGCGACGACGACCGAGACCAGCAACGTGGCGGCCAGGGTCAGGGTGATGCCGGTGAGGACGAAGCTCCACAGCGCCGCCAGCTTGCCGGCGAAGAGGACCGGCCGTCGCGGCTCGCGCACGAGGAGGACCTTGAGCGTCCCGGCGGTGTACTCGGTGGCGACGTTGGCGGCGGCGATGACGAGGGCGATGATGCCCAGGAGCTGGCCGGTCGCCTGGAACGCGAAGGCGGCGCCGCCCGACGCTTCGATGGTGGACAGGGGGATCGAGGGCGGGCCCTGCCCGGGGTCCTCGGCCTGCGCGATGTCCTTGGCGTTGGTCAGGAGCAGAAGGGCCAGGAGGACGCCGAAGCCCACCATGGTGCCCCACGAGCCCAGCACTTGCCCTGGGCGCAGCAGCTTGGCCCACTCCGACCGGTAGGCGCGGATCACGGTGCCGCTCCTCCGGTCATAGTCCACCTTCGCCGGTCATGGCGAGGAAGGTCTGCTCGAGGTCGCCGGTCCCCGAGTGGATCTCGCGCAGGGTGATGCCGGCCTTCATGGCGGCGCGGTTGATGGCGGCCGCCTGGTCGCGCCCCGCGCCGTGCACCAGCACGTGCTCCGCGCTGGCCTCGACCTTGTAGCCCGCCTTCCGGCAGATCTCCGCGAGCCGGGCGTGGTGGGCGGGGTCCTCGGCGGCCAAGGTGAGGCCAGCGCCGCGGGCCACCAGCTCCTGCATGCTGCCCTGGAAGACGAGGCGGCCCTTGCGCAGCATGATGACGTGGTCGCACATCCTCTCGATCTCGGCCAGCAGGTGGCTCGAGACGAACACCGTCTTGCCGGCGTCTCCCAGGCTGCGCAGGAAGGTGCGGACCTCCAGGATGCCGGCCGGGTCGAGGCCGTTGGTGGGCTCGTCGAGCACCAGGAGCTCGGGGTCGGGCAGCAGGGCGGCCGCGATGCCGAGGCGCTGCTTCATGCCCAGCGAGTAGCGCTTGTACGCCTCGTCGCCGCGCTCGCCCAGGCCGACCTGCTGCAAGAGCACGGGGATGCGCGCCTCGTCGAAGCCGCCGAGGCGGCACAGGACGCGCAGGTTCGCCGCGCCGGACAGGTTGGCGTAGAACGCCGGCGCCTCGATGAGGGCGCCGACGCCGGGAAGGTACGAGGCCGGCTTGGCGATGGACTGGCCGAGGACGCGCGCCTCGCCGGCCGTCGGGCGGACGAGGCCGAGGAGCATGCGGATGGTGGTCGTCTTGCCGGCGCCGTTGGGGCCGACGAAGCCGACGACCTGGCCGCGCGGCACGGTGATGGTGAGGTCCTCGACGGCGGCCCTCTCGCCGTATCTCTTGGTGAGGCCGCGCGTCTGGATGGCAGCGGGTCCGGTCGCTTCGGGCGGCTGCGGCCGTCGCGCGGACGGCGGCGGCATGACCGGGGGCAGCGCGGACGAAGGGCGCGGAGGCGGTGTGGACGCAGGGCGCACGGGCAGGGCCGCGGGGCGAGGCGGCAAACGCGCGGGGAGTCGCGGAGGCGGGGGTGCGGACGGGCGTGGCGCCGCCTTCGAGGATCTGCTGGCCCCGCTTTCCTGGCCCTTCATCATCTCAATGGGTAACGGGTCGTCCGCTACTTAACCGACTCCGGCAAAATGCGCAGATTTCCACCGCGTCTGGAGCCGGTCGCCGAGGGCCGCTGGAAGCGGACCGAGGCCGCCACACAACAGCCCGGCGGCTGCTGGAAGCTGCCGCCGTGCGCAGGGGGTGCAGGGGCGCAGCGCCCCCTGCTCTTTGGCAAGCACCGAAATGGGCTGCCCCGCGCGCGCAACGCGCGATGGCAGTCCCGTTTCGGACTACGCGAAGCCGTTGTACGTCTCGTCGCCCGCGGGGTCGCCGCGGAAGTGCAGGACGTAGAAGCCGCCGTTGCCTTCGCCGTCGAGCATGTACCCCTTGTACACGTTGACGTCCCAGGGGTAGATCGAGTAGCTCTCGCCGTCGGGGCGGGGCATGTGCGGGTAGTACGAGCCGACCGCCTCGGGCGCCGTGAGCTTCTCCGGCGTGGAGACGTCGATGACCCAGATGCCGCCGTGGCCCATGCAGATGTAGATCTTGCCGCCCACGACCTGGAAGTTGTGAAGGCTGAAGGCGCCGGCCTGGTTCACGCCTTCGCTGTCCGTGAACGACGGCAGCGCGCTCCACTCCGACAGCAGGACGGGCTCGGCGTAGTCGGTGGCGTCGAGGATGAAGATGGCGGGCGGGTCCGGGCCTTCCGGGATGGCGACGGCGATGCGCTTGCCGTCCTGCTCGAAGGCCATGGCGGTGTGGAAGTTCCCGCGGTAGCCGGCGGCGCCGATGCCGTCCCAGAAGCCGATCTCCAGGGGAGCGGCCGGGATGCTGACGTCGACGATGCGCAGGCCGAGGTTCCAGAAGGAGACGAACAGCGTCGGCGCTCCCGTGAGCGGGTCGGGCTGGTAGGTCATGTCCTGGTGGCCTGAGAGGACGTAGCGGTTGGCGAAGGCCTGGGGGCCGTCGTCGACCAAGTGGCCGGCCTCGCTCTGGGCGTACCCCGGCGAGTTGGGCACCCAGCGGGCGACGGTCTGGATCTCGCGCGTGCCGCCGGCCTCGGGCAGGATGAGGCCGACGTAGATGGCGTTGTCCAGGGGCGCGCAGAAGAGGTACTCCTGCTCGGAGATGATGGCGTACTCGATCATGTGGCAGCCGGCGAGGAGGCCGGGCTGTGGCCAGAAGCCGGCGAGCTTGGGCGCCGTGCGGTCGCGGGCGTCGTAGATGAGGACCCCCGGCGTGTTCGAGATCTCCATGGCGAGGAACACCCAGTCGCCGCTTGCGTCGACCTTCAGGTCGGCCGTGTACTTGCCGAACAGCGGCATCTCCGGCGTCGGGATGTCCGTCAGGCTCACCATCTGCGGGTCCGTGGGGTCGACCAGGTCGATGATGGCGAAGCCGTGGCCGAACACCGCGACGTAGGCGTAGTCGCCGGCGGTGTCGATCTCGCCGAGTCCGCCCGGCGGGCCGTTCTCGCCCATGTAGGTGTGGCCGACGAGGTCGATGTTGTTGGAGAACTCGTGGAGGGTGATGTCGTCGTGGTCGTGGTCGAGGTCGATCGGGTTGACGAACGGCTCCAGGGCCGCGGAGCCGCCGGGACCGCCGGACGAGTCGTCGACCAGGTCGGACAGGCAGCCGGGCAGGACGAAGGCCAGCGCCATGGCGGTGATGCCCAGGAGACGTTTCATGCCTCGACCAGGTCGTGCCCCCCGATTTAGGCCTTGCCGCAACGGGCCCGCGGGCCCCCCAGGCCAAAGCCGGCTTCAGGGGCGCGGCCTGGCTGGGCCGCGCGCCGGCGAGGTGCCCGGGCGCCGGGCCAGGACGGTGCGGACGAGGGGGAACTGCCAAGGGCTGGGCGCGGTGCGGCGGATGTCCGTCCAGCCGAGCCCGCGCAGCGCCGCCTCGTACTCCGCCGTCTTCTGGAAGTCGGCGATGGCCAGCAGTCCGCCCGGCCGCACCACGCGGGCCATCTCGCGCACGGCCTCGGCGCGGCCGGCCACCGTGGGCACGTTGTGCACGGCGAGGTTCGACACCACGGCGTCGAACGCCGCGTGCGGCAGGGGCATGCTGCGCATGTCGCCGGTGGCGACCGCCAGGCGCGGGGCCACGCCCGCGCGGCGCGCGTTCTCGAGCGTCGCGGCCGAGCGGTTGCCCGACTGGTCTTTCGCCGACCAGAGGTCGAGGCCGACGGCCAGGCCGCGCGGCAGCCGCTTGGCGGCACCGACGAGGAGCAGGCCGCGCCCGCAGCCGACGTCGAGGACCCGCTCGTCGCCGGCCAACGCCAGGCCGTCGAGCAGATGGTCGCGGAACCGCCGTTTGCCCACGCGGCTCGACAGCACCATGAGGGCGGCGGTCACGGCGAAGGACAGGCCGACGAAGAGGCCCAGCGAGGCGAGGGCCTGACCGGCGCCGCCGAGCGGCAGGAAGAGGCCGCCGGCGGCCAGCGCCAGGCCGGCGCCCCCGATGGCGGCGAGGTTGGCGACGACGCCCGGAGCGTCGATGCCGTAGTCGGCCCGCTGGCGCCCCTCCACCATGGCCGGCCAGCCGGGGCTTGCCGTCTTGAGCGTGTCGGTCCGGATGGCGTCGTCCCCCGTCTTTTGCCCCGTCCTCCCGTCCGAAAGACCAAAGAGACGGGGCTTGGCTGCCCCGGCATGGCCGGTCCCGAGAAGATCGACGTCAAGCGTGCCGAGGACGACAAGGCGAAGCTCGCGATGCTGCGCGAACTGGCGAAGGCCGCCAAGCCCATCGGCGTCGAGAAGAAGGAAGAGCCGAAGGGCAAGGGCAAGAAGTAATCTGATTCAGCCGAGGCGCCGGATTCAGCCGATTCGGTAGGACTCCCGGGCCCGCTCAGCTCTTCGCGCGGTGAAACCGCCTCCGCCGTCGGCGTCGTCGTGGGCGTCGGTTTCATCGACTGGGGCTCTCAAAGTGATGCGACACGGCGATGCGGGGCGCCAGAAGTAGCCAACGCAGAGACCCGCAGAGGACTCTGTGGTCTCTGCGGCCGTCGGGGTCGTCAGTAAGTGCGGGCGAACCGCAGCGTGTCCTTCGCGTGCTTGCCGCACACCGCGCACGTTCCCCCGACGTTCTGCGCGCGGTCGACGCCGGCCGGGACTCCCAAGGTCTTGATGTCGAGTCCCTTCTCGACCTGGGCAGCGCACGAGTCCGAGCAGATGGCCATCGTGAGGATGTAGCCGACGCCGGCCTTCTGCGCCTCGCCGTCCAGTTGCTTCGCCTCGTCGAGCGTCTTGGGATGCTTGACGCGCGTCTTGACGAACTCGACCTGGCGGTCGTGCAGGGCCTTGTGGATGTCGGCCAACAGGGCCTTGACGCCGCCCTCGAGGTCCGCCATGGCGATGGGCTT
>JAXDQQ010000264.1:0-2797 GCA_034667805.1 Thermoplasmata archaeon
CGCTCACGGGGGCCCAGACACGCAGCAGGCTGTCGTCGAAGCCGCGTTGGCCACCGGAGTAGCCGTGGTGGTCGGGCGCGACGAGGCGAGGCTCCAGGCCGCTCGTCGTGGTGCCGTCCCAACGGACGCGGACGTCGAGCCAGCCCGCGGCGAAGGAGCCGTAGGTTGGCTGGACGACGAAGTCTTGGAAGCCGCAGGGGCAGTCGGCTTCCCAAGACAACATCACGCCGGGATGGATCGCCGCGACGCCGCTGGCGATGGACGGCAGGTTCCCCGCCGCCGAGGCCGGGTCTTTCTGCACGACGGACCCTGGAAGGAACTGCCCGGAGCCGTTTCCAAGCTCCTCGGCGACCTCGTCCAGGCATCCGGCGAAGGCCGGCAAGGCAAGGATGGCGACGGCGAAGGCCCAGCGCATGCCAGCGCCACGGTGCCGGCCAGGCTTAAGCTCTATTGGCGAGCCCTTCCGGCCGCGATTCGTGATTTGGGGTCCGCCCCACAACCCTTAATGGATTCTTGCGCGACGTTCCGGTGATGGCCGCGGCGTGGCTGCGTGGAATCCTTCTCGGCGCGGTGCTGCTGCTCGCGGCCCCCATGGTCGAGGCGGGCTCGCCGTCAGCCCCCGAACTGGCTGACGACGCGGAGGACGTCATGGTGTACGATCTCAACCTGCCGCCTCAAGTCCCGCTTCCGCCGCCGCTGCAGGACGCGATCGACGTGCGGGGCGTATGGTTCGCCGACGACGCCGAAGGCCTGCACGCTTACATCCAGGTCGCGGACCTTTCGACGCTCGAACTGCAGACCACTGGAAACCCCGACTTCTTCTGGGTCGCCATCTGGTCACCCGGTTACGCCGTGGAGGATGGCGCGGCCGCCCGGCGCGGACCTTGGGAGCTGCGCGCTGACTACCGGCCGCTCGACTCCCCCGCTTGGCATTTCTGGCTGGAGCGCCCGTGTCGGGACGGCGACAGCGATGACGGCTGCGCAGGGCCAGACCGCGACATCCTCGACGGCCTTCGCGGCGACGTCGACGTCGGCACGTCCACAATCCACATCGTCGCGCCTTGGAGCCACATGTCCGAGCCGATGCCGGGAGACGGGATCCAGGGCCTGTGGGCAAGCGCCCAGATGACTTGGCCAAGCTACCCCGCCTACTCCGTCGATTGGGACATCGACCAAGCCGACCAATGCTACCGCTTCGTTTCCTTGCCGTTCCCCCCGGAGGCGCTCAACGCAACCGATGCGGGAGCGCTCGGCTCGTCCAACGGCCGGACCGCAATGCCGATGGCTTACGCACCGAAGGACGTCTGCCAGTCCGACGGCCAGGGCTTGGCCAGCGTTGAGACCCCGGGGTCTTCGTCCTCTCGAACGGGCGGTGGCGGTCGCGGAGCGCCGGGAACGCCGGCCGTGGGTGCCTTGATGGCCGGCTTGGCGGCCGCGGCACTACGCCGTCGACGCTAGGCGGCCGGCTCGGTCCTTTCTGACCGCAGCCGCACCGAGTCGACCATGAACGGGCAGGCCGCCATCACGGCGAGAAGGAGCGCGGTGGCGGCCGCGACGCCGAGGAAGCCGAGGTGGGCGATGGGCTCCAACGCCTCGAAGCCGTCGATGGCGGGGAGGACGGCGAACATCGCGAGCAGAAGGCCGACGATGGCGGCGGCCAGCGTCCACGGCCGGCTCGAGGTCTGCGCCAGGCTTCTCGCCGCGGCAAGGCCGTAGGCGATGGCGAGCGGGACGAGCGGCATGAAGTAGCGCGGGCTGCGCACGATGGGATAGACCCACACGAAGGTCAGGACGCTGAAGGCGAGACCGAGGGGAAGCGCCCAATGCTCGGGGCGGCCGGACAGGCGCACGACGCCGACGGCGCACAGCACGACGAGGAGTGGCTGGAGCGCGGGCGAATCGACGCGGTTCCACGGCGACGACCCGGCGCCGACGAGGTCGACGACCTGCAGGAGCACGCTGGAGTAGAGCCGCTTGAACGCCGTCCCGAAGCTGTGCGACGCGAAGTAGTCGCTCGCCGACTCGCGCGGTCCGCCGTCGCTGTAGGTGTATTCCTGCCAGTACCGGTCGCTGAAGTCCCACGGGTTGTCGGCGAAGAAGCGCTGGTTCGTCCCGTAGTCGAACGCGCCGGGCAGGTGGTCCGCCCGCCACATCAGGTATGGCGCCGCCACGAGGAAGAACAGCACGGCGGCGCCGGCGACCCATCGCCATGGCACGCGCGCCGTGCGGCGGAAGAGCAGCACGGCGAAGAGCAGCACCATGACCAGCATGACGAGGCCGTTGACGCGCAGCATGTGCGCGAAGGCCATGAGCGGACCGACGGCCAGCAGCCACGCCGGATGCTCGCGCGCCTTGAGCACGGCGGCGACCGCGAGCGTCAGCACGAGAGTGTACCCGGGCTCCGTCATGAGCTGGCCCGACATGCGCACGAGCGCCGGGTCGAACGCGGCGAAGGCAGCGCCCGCCAGCACGGCCAGCGGCGGCAGCACGAGGCGGCAGAGGGCGATCGTGGCGACGACGACCCCGGCGCCGACCAAGGCGTTGGTGAGGTAGGCAAGGCGTGCGGCGTCCAGCTGCTGGTCGGTGAACCCGTAGCCGGCGGGAGGGTTCTGCGGCACCGCGGCACCGGGGCCGACGTCGGCAAGCCGGAAGACCTGCTCCAACAGGAGGCTGAGGCCGCTGCCACCGTGTGCCAGGGGCAGTCGCTCCCCGCCGCGCGTGTACTCGGCGAACGCTTTGTTGAAGTACGTCGCCTCGTCCGAGTGGTGGCGGAAGTAGCCGTCCTGGTCCAGCACGC
>JAXDQQ010000265.1:0-4138 GCA_034667805.1 Thermoplasmata archaeon
GAATGGAGCACGTACCTGGCGCGAGGCTGGGCCCACACCCGCCTCATCTACCAGGCGGCCAAGGAACGCGGGGTGCGGTTCCGTGCCCTCACCGTGCGCGGCGCCGACGACGTGGCCGTGCTTGGGCCACTGGCCGGCATCTGGGACATCCGCATCGTCGATTGGCATCCCGTCTGGCTCACGATGGTGGACGGCCGCGAGCTCTACCAGGCCTTCACCCATCCCTCGCTCGGCGGGCCGCCGCAGTTCCGCCAGTCGAGCGAGCGCAACGAGATCGAGTTCTACGGCAAGGTCTTCGACCAGCTCTGGGCGCGCGGGCAACCGCTCTAGCGGTCCGTCCGGCGCTCCGCCCTCAGGACCTGCGGGAGGACGTCGCCCTGCTTGCGCACGGTCGCCTCGTTGTTGGAGGCAGCGCCATGCGCGGGCCGGCCGGGGTCGACCATCAAGTGGCCTTGGAACACTGGCTCGAACGCCGTGGCGAACTCGGCGAACAGCTCCCCTTCGGCGGCGTCCCGGCGGAACACGTCCTCGAACGAAGGGGAGCGCGCAACGAGGGCCATCTGGTCGTCGATCCAGTGCCGCCAATTCTCATCGGAGACGAGGCCGCGCTTGCGCAGGAAATAGACCTCCTGCGCGATGTCGATGGCGTCGAGGACGACGCTGTACGCGTCGGCGCCCCCGGCGCGCTGGATGACCTCCTGGATGTCGGGCGGCAGGTTGGGGTTCGAGCGCAGGTTGCGGGCGCGCATCTCGCGCACGCGCGCCGAGACGGCGGAGCTGGCCAAGAGGTCGGCCGCCACGAGGGCGTCGGCGGCCTGCTGGCGCGCGCTTTCGGCGACCAGGCCGGCGGCCCGCAGCGCCTCGGCGGCCTGCTCGCGTGCGCTCTCGGCCACCAGGCCGGCGGCGCGCAGGGCCTCGAGCGCCTGCTCGCGCGCCCCGTGGACCTGGGCGTGCGCGCCGCGCGCCTGGCTTCGGGCGTAGACGAGCGAGGCGATGCCCGTCACGAAACCGAGGCCGCCCAGGACGAGACCACTGCCAGTGCCCCAGAGCCAGTCGAACATTGGAAAGGAAAGGAAGGAAGCAAGGAAGGAAGGAGGGAAGGGAAAGAAGGGGGAATGACGGACGCGAGGACCGGAGGCCGGTCCTACTTGCGCCCGTTGTGCGCCGCGATGCCGTCCACCGCGACCGCGTCCTGGTGCGATTCGGCCGCCTCGATCCAGCTCTCCACGACCTTCAGGCCGATGGTGTTGCCCTGGATGCGCGGGCTGCCCTGCTGGGCCTCGAGGCGGTGGATGCGGTCCAGGAGCGGCTGCGGCTTCTCCGCGGCCAGCTTGTCGATGGACGCCACGTTCGAGCGCACGAGGAGCTCGGCGTACTGCTTGCCGATGCCGGTGACGGCCATCAGCTCCGCCATGCACTGCCAGTTCTCGACGATGCCGGGCGTGATCTTTAGGGCGCCCGCGAGGTACGTCGCGTCGGCGTTCCACAGTTGCCGCGTGTCCTTGACCCCGTTGGACTCGAGCAGCTTGCTGTAGTGCTCGCCGATGCCCTCGACGTCGATGACGGGGTGGACCTGGCCCGTGGCGAACGGGTCGCTCACGACCACCGTGCGGCGGCCGTGGCTGCGCCCGTTGCCCTTGCGTTGGCCGTCGATGAAGTAGGCGTCCTGGCGCGCGGCCAGGGTCGCCAGGTCGGCGTCCTGTCCGCGGTCGCGGGCGACCTGCTCGGCCTGGAACCGCGACTGGACCTTGGCGGCCAGGTCGGCGTGCCGGCGCTCCTGGTCGGCCAAGGCGGTCTCGTGGTGGTCCAACAGGCCGATGGTGCGGCGCATGGTCACCAGGGTGACGAACGACACGATGGCCAGCAGCGTGATGGCGATGGCCGTCATCGCCATGGCGGTGGTGACGGACAGGTAGCCCAGGCTCGGGATGCCGAACACGCCGAAGGCGACCACCGCGAGGAGGCCGACCAGGAGCGCGAAGCCCAGTCCGAAGTAGAAGTTCCCGCGCTTGGAGGTGCTCTCCGTGCGGGTCTCGTAGGTGTCAGTGGTACGGTCCATGTGGATGCACGACCGTCCTGCTCTGGTCGCCCCATGCCAAGGACCCGTGCCTGCCCCGCCGGGGCAGACGAGCCTCCTAGTCGTCGAGCCACGCAGGAAATCCCATGCCCCAACCACCCGCAAGCACGTCCCGCGGCCCCGTCGCCAACGGCACGGCCACCGGCTATGCCACGGGCGATACGGTGTTCAAGGCGGGATCGCCGAACGTCGTCCCTGCCACGCAGCCCCTCCTGGACATCGACAAGGCCCGCAAGGAACTGATGTGGACCAGCATGGAGCAGATCGAGCGCGCCACGGCCCTCACCTGGGGGGCCCGCGCCGTGGCCAGCTACGAGCTCGTCATGGCCGACTCGCTGTCGCTCCAGGGCGTGCAGCGCTTCGCCGAGGGCGACTCCTACCGGTCGGAGGCCTTCGAGCACGCCTCGATGGCCGACGAGACCGGCCAGGTCCTGCGGGGCATCCGGGGCGAGGTCGACGCCGCCCGGGCCATGGCCTTGGCCATCCTTGATACTGGCGCGGCTCGGGGCCCTTAGGGGGACCGCCATGGACCAGCCGAACCGCGTGGCGCACCTGCAGGACCTCCTGGCCGGGCACGCCCAGCTGACGCAGCGCCTGCACGACCACCGCAACCGTCTCCTGGCGCACCACCGCTCGCGCGAGCGCGACCGCGCCCTCTTGCACTGCGACAAGGACATCCGGCGCGCCGGCAAGCTGCAGCGCGGCCTCGAGCGCGCCCTGCGCAACGAGGGCAAGCAGCACTCTTCCTGAGCCAACGAGACGCCGTTCCTGCTTCACGCCAGCCCTTCCTCTCCCTCCGGCGACGCCTGCTGTTTCCAGGTCAAGACTTTGGAGTATCGGCGCGCGGAGCGCGCCCATGAGATCGCGTAGGTCTTGTAGAACAAGGCGGCGCGACGCGCCGCACCCTGGCATTCCTTTGGGCGCCAAGTCTCGAAGTCGCCCACGCCCACGACGCCGCCGGCGGAAAGCGGTTCAACCTCGTTCGGGAATCGAACGGGCCTGAGACGTTGCTTAGACCGCCATCGGGGCGACCAGCATCGGCGCAGGCGCCGCCGACTGCAGGCGCTCCATCTCGGACGAGGGGAGCTGGCTCCAGCCTTGGCTGAGGTAGTAGCGCGTGTAGTGGGCGTCGCGCTGGCGGTCCACGAGCCCGGCGCCGCTCAGGCGGGTCATGTGCCAGTTGACGGTGCTCGCGGTGACGCCGAAGGCGGCGGCAAGGTCGCACTGGGCGACGCCGGGGTGGTCGCGGATGTGGCGGGCCATGGCGGCGGTCGTCGTGTTGCGCAGCGCGCTGGCCTGGGTCTTCTTGGCGCCCGAGTACGTGCCGGTCTGGCGGTCGAAGAAGCGCAGGTAGCGCCCGTCCTTGACGGACGTGATGTATTCGTTCTTCTCGAGGACGCGCAGGTGGTAGTTCAGGGTCGAGGACCCGAAGGCGACCTGCTCGCTGAGCTGGACGAAGTTGATGCCGGGCGCGGCCTTGACGCGCTCGTAGACCTCCTGGCGGCCGGGGTGCTCGAGCACTTCCTGTCCCTGCACGCGGGCGTAGCCGGCGAGGAGGCCGCCGCCGAGGCCGCCGACGGCCTTGGCGTTGGCCGCGCCCCAGGCGAGGGCGGCCAAGGCGATGGCGCCCAGGCCGGCCGCGGCGGCGACGGGCATCCAGTCGTAGGAGGCGGAGGTGCCGGCGTAGGTGACGCCGGTGATGTCGCCGTCGCCCTCGACCTGCGTGCGCGTCGGGTTGGCCATGGCGTCATGCATGCGCAGGGTGAAGCGGCCGGCGATCTCGAGGTCCTCGCCGCGGATGGAGTGGCGCGTGGCCTTGCCGTCCTCGAGGATGGTGACCGAGCCGTCCATCGCGGGGAGCAGGGCGGTGCCCTCGATGCCCACGGTCGGGCGGGGCGTGTAGAGCGAGCCCGGCGTGCCGGCGAACTGCAGGTCGACGTGGCCCGCGGTCGCCTCGACGAGCAGGTACTCCTGGATGTACTCCGGGTGCTCGTGCGGGCCCGTCCACTTCTTGGTGATGGGGTCGTAGAGGATGCCCGGGCGGTTCTCGATGCGGAAATG
>JAXDQQ010000266.1:0-3694 GCA_034667805.1 Thermoplasmata archaeon
GGCGCCGACGCCGTCCACCCCGGCTACGGCTTCCTCTCGGAACGCTCGGAGTTCGCCACCGCCTTGACGAAGGCCGGCGTGAAGTTCATCGGCCCGCCCCCGAAGCCCATCGACATCCTGGGCGACAAGGTCGCGAGCAAGGTCGCGGCGCGCAAGGCCGGCGTCCCCGTCGTCCCGGGCAAGGACGAGTTCGTCGGCACCCTCGCCGAGGCCAAGGAGGTCGTCAAGCTCACCGGCTACCCGGTCATCATCAAGGCGGCCTTCGGCGGCGGCGGCATGGGCATGCAGGTCGTCAACTCCGAGTCGGAGCTGGCGAGCGCACTGGCCGCCACGCAGCGCCAGGCCAAGGCGGCCTTCGGGCGCGGCGAGGTCTTCATCGAGAAGTTCATCACGCGGCCGCGCCACATCGAGTTCCAGTTCCTCGCGGACGAGCACGGCAACGTCGTCCACTTCGGGGAGCGCGAATGCTCCGTGCAGCGCCGCCACCAGAAACTCATCGAGGAGGCGCCCAGCCCTGCCCTCAAGGACGCGGACCGCGTCTCCGTCGGCGCCGCCGTGTGCAAGCTCGCCAAGGACGTCGGGTACTGGAACGCCGGCACCGCCGAGTTCCTCTTCGACGTCGACGCCGGCGGCAAGCTCTACTTCAACGAGGTCAACACCCGATTGCAGGTCGAGCACCCGGTCACCGAGCAGGTGTACGGCATCGACCTGGTGCGCGAGCAGATCCGCATCGCCGCCGGGGAACCCCTCGGCTACGACCAGAAGTGGGTCGACGCGCGCCGCCGCGGCTGGGCCATCGAGTGCCGCATCAACGCCGAAGACCCCAAGAACAAGTTCATGCCGACGCCGGGGCACATCCACCGCCACATCCCGCCCAACGGCAACGGCGTCCGCGTCGACACCTACCTCTACTCGGGCTTCACGGTGCCCAGCACCTACGACTCGATGGTGGCCAAGCTCATCACGTACGGCGCCGACCGCCCCGAGGCCATCCGCAAGATGCGCCGCGCCTTGGCCGAGTACGACCTCGGCAACCTCGTCACCAACCGCGAGCTGCACCAGGTCATCTTCCAGGACGAGGCGTTCTGCGCCGGCGACATGACGACGCGCTTTTTGGACGAGCGCAAGATCCTCGACAAGCTCATGGGCGTCGAGGAGGCCGCCTCCGAAGAGTCCAAGCGCAAGCTCGCTGCCCTCGCCGCCGCCCTGGCGCACGAGCCAGGCGGCATCGACTCGCTCGTGCTGAAGAACTACACCGTCAAGCAGGCCTCCGCCAAGAACGTCGGCGTCGACGAGTTCGGCCGCCGCCGCCTCAGTCCCTGGGGCCGCCGCGGTCGGTACGAGGGACAAGGGAGGGGTGCCTGATGCGCTACGGGTTCACCATCGCCGGCCGCGAGCACCACGTCACGCTCGAGGAGCACGCGACAGGCCCGAAGTACGTCGTCGACGGCACCTCGTTCGAGCCCAAGGTCAAGGTCCTCGGCCGCGGCCACTACCAGGTGCAGGTCGACGGCAAGACCTTCGAGTTCACGGTGCGCAACGGCCTCGTGAGCGAAGGCCCGCGGCCGCTCGACCTGGAAGTGCGCCGCGCCCGCCCCGAACTGGTGCGCAAGAACGCGTCGGGCCGCAAGTCCGACGGCCGCGTCAAGCCGCCCATGCCCGGCAAGATCGTCGAGGTCAAGGTCAAGGAAGGCCAGATGGTCGCCGAGGGCGACGTCCTGTGCGTCCTCGAAGCCATGAAGATGCAGAACGACCTGAAGTCCCCCATGGCGGGAAAGGTCGTCCGTGTCCACGTCCAAGACGGCGCCAACGTCGAGGCGACGACGATCCTCATCGAGGTCGAGCCTCAGGGATGAACCGTGTCTGAACAGCGGTAGGTTTCCTGGATCGTGACTGTGACGTTCTGGTCCTGAGCCAGTTTTGCAGCGAAGATCGGGCCAGACATGTCTTCCTTCGGCCCGAAGTCAATCTGAGGGTTGTGCTTCGGACTTTCATCCAGCACCTGGATGTCGAGGAGCAGCGGAGAGGCTCCTTGCGCAGCTGGTTGCTCATCCCATGGTACCTGGTCGAGGACCATCGCCCTTACGTGTAACTCGTCCGCCGTGGGGTCCGTGGCTTGCCAGGAAACCTCAACTTGCAAGCGCGACAGATGTTCCGGGTCCCAGGACCAATCAAACTCCGTGTTAAGCCCGCCACCCGTATTCTGGACCAGGACGTGAGCAAAGTGGCCGTTGGCGGCCGCATTCCAAATGAGAGGCGGGGTGGTGCAAAGGCCCAACCGCTCCTGTCCGGTCTCTGGCTGGGTCGCGGTGGTCGCCGCGCATCCTGAAAGGGCCACCGCCAGGAAGGCTGCGGCTGCCCAAACGGCCGTAGACACAATGGGCCAAAAAAAGGAGGGGGAAATGGAAAAGGGAGTGGTCCACCGGTTGGCCTAGAGGGGGCCGACCCAGCACACCGGTTCGGCCCCGCTGCCGTCGAACTGGACGACAAACCCCTCGACCCCAGTTTCAGTCGTCTGGAACTGGAACGACACAAAGGAGGTGATCGGGGTGTCCGGAAGGTTGGTGGTCAACCGGTCTACCCAATCGTCAAGGGCTGGATTCTGCTGTTTGCACCAGCTATTCGCAGAGGAACTTTGCAGCCCTGGGCAAGTCAGCCCTGTGAGTTGGCAGACGGCACCGGCGCCGGCCGCGATGCAGGTCACCGTAATTGGACTGCTGTTGACCTCGTATGACCGGCCCACACATCCCTGGTCGGCCTGGTTCGAGTTAGCGGGTCCTCCGGCACCATGACAGGTCACTGCCGTCCGAGGGCAATCGGCATTGGCATCTCCACAATCCGTGTAACCCGAAACGTCCGCGTCCGTATCGTCAGCTCGCACTTCGATTCCCAGCATGTCCAGCTTCTTGCAGGCATAGTAGCACGTGGCGTGCGTCCCGCCAATGCCCGTGTCGTCCTTCTTGTATCCTGTGACCTTGCACGGGTGATGGCCGCCGTCAAGGCCACCCGGCAACCCTTGGCACCTGCCGGTGTAGCTGCTTCCGCGTTGGAACCGGACGCCTACCTCTCCGTCCTCGCAGGTGTCGACCGGAATCGTCGGGTCATCCGGGATCTTGGGCACTTTCGGCACGCCGACGTCGCCAAGGCACACCTCGGCGCCCCCGGCGTCCACGCCGTTGCCTGTTGGGCAGGCGACGACGCAGACGTCGAAGCCATTCTGGTCGGGGTCAGGCAGGTTCACGTTGCCGACCTGCGCCAGGATCTCCTCGACGTTCTCGACGTCGGTGCTGGCACAGCCGGTGTTGAGCCCTTGCGCCGCTGGTACGGGGAGCATGGCCCCGAGACTGACGGCGATCAGCGCGATCATGGTCTTGTTCATGGTTGTCCTCCTGCATCGCTTGGATGCAGCGGGACGCCACAAGCCGGAGTCGTCGTTAGCGCCGCTCGCACGCACGTTGGCGCACGTGGTTTTCCAGTGGTTTCCTCGAAGGCCGACAAGACGGGCGCCGTCTAGCGGCGGGCCGTTGGAGCGACCGACTTAAGCCGGGATGCCTTGGCGCCCGCGTGGCCGTCGTCACCGTTGACCTCGACGCATCCGGCATCGCGACCGTGACCATCAACCGGCCCGAGGCGCTCAACGCCCTCAACGCCGAGGTCCTGGAGGCCGTGACCGCCGCCCTGCGCGACCTCAAGG
>JAXDQQ010000267.1:0-5844 GCA_034667805.1 Thermoplasmata archaeon
ACCGCCCGATTCGCGGTCGACGACGACCGATGCATGCTCGACCTGGGCGCCGGCGTCCCGCAGCACTTTGACGGCTTCGACCGTAGATCCGCCGGAGGTCGTGACGTCCTCGACGACGAAGACGCGCATCCCTTTCGGGTCCTTGCCCTCGATGCGCTTGCCGGTGCCGTGCTTGCGTTCGCCCTTGCGGATGATCAGCAGCGGCAGGTTGGCCTCGAGGCTCACGGCGGTGGCCAGCGGGACGGCGCCGAGCTCCATGCCGGCGACGGCGTCGAAGGGACCGTTGCGGGCGGCCAGCTGCGCCATCTTGTGGGCGATGAGCTTGAGGGTGGAAGGGTCGGTGCTGGCGGCCTTCACGTCGACGTAGTACGGCGACTTGGCGCCCGACGTGAGGGTGAAGTCGCCGAACTTGACGGCGCCGCAGGCCAGCAGGGACTCCGCGATCGAGGGCATCCTATCTGTTGCGAGGGGGCTAGGGTTGAAAAGGGGGACGAAGGCGGATGGCGGATTCCGGGCTGCCCTATGCAGGGCCGGCGTGGTAGACCACATGCTCACCGGGGAGGCCGCCGCAGCCGAAGAAGACGCCCGTGACCGAATCGGCGGGGACAGTGCCGGCGGCGTCCCACCCCAGGCTGCTCAGGCCGACCTCCATCTCGAGCAGGATGGCGCCGCCGGCGTCCACGAACAGGATGTGGTCCTGTGCGGCCTGGGAGTCGAAGCTAGCGAGGAAAGGCTGGTCCCACGTGCCGGCGTCGACGGCGAAGATAGCGTAGGTGACGCCCTCGGTCATGGGGACAGCGTCGTAGGCTTCCGGGGTACCGCAGCCTGTGTTGTAGGCGGCAGTCCATTCCGCTTCGGCGTCCTGGCTGGTCACGCCGCCAGTCGCAGCGCCGACGACCTTGAGGGCCACATCGTAAGAGACCGGGTCCTTCCCATCGGTCACGGTGAAATTCGCGGTGTAGTTGCCGAGGGCGTACTGGTGCGTCACGGTGGTCGGGAGGACGTCGCCGGAGGCCTTTGCGCTGCTGTCGCCGAACGCGAGTTCCCAGGTCAGGTTGTCGCCGTCGGCGTCGGTCGCGTTCATCGTGAACGTCACGGAGGTGCCGTTGACGACCGACGAGAAGGTGCCCGTCGGGGCGCTGTTCGAGGCGGTGCCCGTGCTCGTCGTGCTGCTCGAGGAGGTCGTGCCGGTCGACGACTTCGAGGTCGATGAGCCCGTGGCCGACGTCGTCTTGCTGGCCGACGACGAGCTGGAGGTCGACGTGCCATCCCCGCCCTTGTCGCCGGAGCAACCGGCGAAGAGCAGGGCGACGAGGGTCAGGGTGGCCAGGACGGCCGATAGGCGCATGCCCATCGGTTGCCCCCCGCCGTTATAGGGGTTGCGTCAGCTTGTCCATCCGGCTAACCGGCCGTGTACGAGACGGAACCCGGGGCCGGGTCACAGGCGTACAAGGCACCAAAGCTCGCCGTGGCAGGGACCTCGCCCGTGACCACGCTGTCGCCGGTCTCCGGGAAGTAGTCCAGGAACGTCCCGTCCTCAAGGTAGAAGTCGACTTCGTCGGCGAAGTAGGCCGGCGAGTTTGCGAACGTCGCCGTGAACGGTTTGCCATAGGTGGCCGGGTCGACATCGAAGACCACCCAAGCAACCCCTTCGAGCGGAGTCGCGCCCGAGTAGTCCAGCGATTGCGCGGGATTCGCCGGGCCGCATGCGGGGATGCCGGTCGTCCATTCGCCTTCGACGACCTGCGGGCCGGCCCCACCGCCGACGCCGGCCAACGTGACCGTGACGTCGTAGGTCGCCGGGGCTTGCCCGTCGGTGATCGTGAAGTTCGCCGTGAAGTTCCCCGCCGAGGCGTAGGTGTGGACGGGGTTGGCAGGCAGGGTCGTGCCGTTGGTCTTGCTGCCGTCGCCGTACGTGAGGTCCCAGACGAGCGTATCGCCGTCGGGGTCGGAGCCGCTGAGCGAGAAGGTCGCGTTCGCGCCGTCCACTGTGACGCTGATGGTCCCGACGGGTGGCTGGTTCGTCGCGGTCGTCCCGCCGCCCGTGCTGGTGGCCGACGCCGAGCCCGTGGCGGACGCCGTGGAGGACCTGGAGGTCGTGCCTGTACCCGACGTGGAACTACGCGACGACGAGCTGGAGCTCGAGCTGGAGTCGCCACCGCCGTTGCCGTCGCCGGCGCAACCGGCGAAGGCCAGGGCGACGAACGTCAGGGTAGCCAGGAGGGCCAGGGTGCGCATGGGCTCAACGTGGGTCTCCCACTTGATAAGGACGATGGGAAGCGTTGACGACGCTGCCGAACGGCCTTGCGTGGGCGCCGCGTCAGAAGACCATCTGGTCGCCGTCGACGCAGCCTTCCCACGCTGCGTTGTGCTCGCCAAGGGTCTCGGCCTGGCCCGTCGCCTCGGCCGCGTGGTTGTTCTCCACCTGCAGCCCGGGGATGTCGTTGTCTTCGACGAAGACCCAGTTGCCGCCGTCGCCCTCGAAGACGTAGAGCGGCGCAGCGCCGTTGGTCGGCGTCCGCTGGCAGTGAAGGTCGGGAGCCGCCAGGCCGCCGACCGCGGAGATGACCACCTTCGAAGAGGTCAAGCCGCCGTGGCTGTCGACGACGCGCAAGACGGCCGAGAAGTTTCCGGAGAGCGCGTAGGAATGGACGACCGTCGTAGGCAGGGCCGTGCCGTTGGTCTGGTTGCCGTCGCCGAAGGCCAAGGTCCAGTTCAGGGGGTCCTGGTCCTCGTCGGCGCCGTCGAGCTTGAACGTGACGTTGAGCGGGACACTGCCATTGAGGGGCGTCGCCGACAGGTCTGCCGTCGGGAGGTGGTTGCCGGTAGCGTTTCCGCCGACCGTGCCGTTGCCGCCGACTGTGCCGTTGCCGCTACCGCCGGTCGAGGTCGCCGTCGCCGATCCCGAGCCCGACGTGGTGGCGCTCTTCGAGCTGGTCGATCCCTTGCTCGTCGAACCCGTCGCCGAGACGCCGTTCGGGTAGCGCTCGGGGTCCTGGGCGCACCCGGCAAGGGTGACCGCGACGAGGGCTAGGCAGGCGATCGCCAGGAGGGGCCGCATTGGCCACTGGTTGGTCTCCGCGATGATAAGCGTTCCTGGAAATGCCCGCCTAGGACGGCCTGCGTGGTCCGCCAGCTTGGACGGTCCGAAGGGCGGCGTCGGCCAGGCGGACCAACGTGTTGAGCGCGGCGCGCAGCCCGGCGAGGTCGTTGGCCTGGATCTCCGCCTCCAGGTCGGCCCCCTGCAGGCTCAACGTGCAAGCGGCGCCGTCGGGGGCCTCGTCGACCTCGGCCTGGATGGCGCGCCGCACCCACTCGGCCTGTTCGGCGGTGACGCAGGGAAGGGTGACCTTGGCGGCATGCTTGCGTTGGCCCGCGGCGGGCGCGGGCATCGGCGCCTTACTCGGCCTTGAGGGCCTTGGCGACGGTCGGGCGCTCCTTGTAGAAGAGCTTCGAGCCGCAGTAGGGGCAGCGGATGCCGATGTTCTGCGCGTTGAACTCGACGCGCTTCTTGCAGACGCCGCACTTGTAGGCCATTGGTGGCTCTACTCCTCGGAGGTCTTGTCGGAGGCCGCGGCGGCCGGGTTCGAGAGCTTCTCCTGGACGGCGCGCAGGGCCTGGGCCGCGCCGAGGCCGGCGCCGGTCTGCGGGCTGTAGGCGCCGCCGGCGAAGGAGTAGCCGCACTTGACGCAGGACCAGATGGCCGTTCCGTCGCGGTACACGCTCATGGAGCCGCAGCGGCCGCAGGCGTGGGCCGCCTTCTGGGTCTTCTCGATGGTCGCGACGGCCTTGCGCATGACGCCGCCGTAGCGGGGGCCGAAGCGGCCCGACGTTCCGACCTTCTTGGTAGCCATGGGAGAGTCTCCGGGTCCAGCAGGCGCTCGACCTGCTCGGGGGTAGTCCGGGCCAAGTCCGGTTTCATTTAAGCGTTTGGGGGCCGGAACAGAAGGGCTCGGCGCCGTCGACGTCTACGGGTACTCGCGGCCGAGGATGCGGCTGGCCTGGGGCTCCGGGTCCTTGCGGCGGTGCCAGAACAGGATGATGGACTCGACCAGGGCGCCCAGGTGCGCGGCCAGGATGACGGCCACGGTGACCTGGACCTGCGTGGTGACGACGCCGACGAGCCAGGCGAGCACGAGGAGGTCACGGTCGAAGATGCGGTTGAGCCGCTCGACGCCTTGCGGCCGGCGCGGGATGATCGAGGGGCCGGGCAGGCGGCGGATGGTCAGGAGGTGCGTGCGCAGGTAGAGGACGTCGGCGTAGGCGCTGCCGAGGCGCCACACCAGCATGGTGGCAAGCGCCCCCAAGGCCATGACCAGGGCCGCGGTCGTGGGCAGGAACTCCCACGGGTCGAGCAGGGCCCGGGGCGCCTCGGTGATGCCGACCGCGAGCAGGACGCCGAGGGCCACGACCAGGGCGGCATCGACCAGGCGGTCGACCAGGAGGCCGAGGAAGACGCCCCACGCCGGCGGCTTGCCCTTCTCCTCGGAGAGGATGTGGTCGGCGCGGTCGAACAGCAGCCCGAGGTAGACCACGAGGGCCCCTTGCACGACGTGCGACCACTCGCCGGAGGCCATGCGCACGAGGCCGACGATGCTGAGCCAGAGCGATTGCAGCGAGAGCAGACCGGGCGAGACGCCGGCAAAGCCGAAGGCCTTCGCCAACGGCCGCGCCAACGCGGCGTTGACGTGCCAGAGGAGGCTTCGCTCGGACGGCGGCGCGCGGCGCCGGGCCGGGTCGAGCTCCTGGAAGGCCACGACCGAAGGGGGAGTTTTCCAGGGGATGAGGGTATCGATTCGATTCGAGGGATGCACCGGCGGGGGGCGTCGATTTTTCCGCTGCCTCGGCTGGCCGGTCGCGGCGCCGTTCCTGCTTCACGAGGTCCTAACGTCTTCCTCCGCCGACTCCGGCCGCTTCCAGATTGCAGTCACGAATCGGCGCGCGACGCGCGCCGGGCGGCGCCAAGAAATCGCGTAAGTCTTTCCAACCTGAAGGCGCCGCGCTTCCTTCCCGCATTGAGGGCCCAGTCGGGGATCGCGACGCCGACGACGCCGACGGCGGAAGGCGGTTGGACCGCGCTCGGGGAACCGAACGGGCCCGTCCTTCAAGCCTGGCGGGAATTCAAGGACTCTAGACTTCCCTGAACAGGTACTGGTCGAACACGGCCCCCGCACGGCGCTGCGCGCCGCGCGGTCCGCCATCGCCTTCGGCGGGGCTGGCCGTGTCCGACCAATGCAATCGCCCGCGAGTGTTCGCTGCGCTCACACTTCGCGGAACAGGTATTGGTCGAACACGGCCATCTTCTTCTCCCAGTCGGCCGGGTACAGGTAGCGCATCGTCATGGCGACCGACGACAAGAGCGAGTTGCCGTCCTGTGGCGTGAAGCAGTAGCCGACGACGCGGTGGCCGTTCTCCAGGACGGCGACGGTGTTCTGCACGAGCACGGTCTGGTTCAGCAGGCGGCCCATGTAGCCGTGGTCGCGGCCGAAGGCGAAGACGGAGTTGGCCGACTTCTTGTGCGTGACCGCCATCCCGGGCAGGGTCTGGAAGCGCTTCTTGATGGTCTCCTTCGTGACCGGCTTCTTGACGCGGATGTCGAAGTAGAGCGTATGCATGTACTGAGTCGGGACCTTGATGGCGCTGGAGAACAGCTTGAGGTCGAGGCCCAGGGTCGTGTACAGGTTGTGCACGTCGCGGGCGTGGTGCGTGCCGAAGCGCTCGTCCTTGTGCGAGCCGACCTCGGGGCTGCCGAGGCTCTTGTCCTCGTAGACGTCCGAGGCGCGGCGGATGCAGACGAAGGAGCCCTCGACCAGGTTGTCCTTCCCGTCGTGCAGGCCGACGGCG
>JAXDQQ010000268.1:0-6802 GCA_034667805.1 Thermoplasmata archaeon
GACCTGCCGACGAAGATCTGGGGCACAAGCCCGCACGCCATCGACCTCGCGGAGAACCGCGAGAAGTTCAACGCCCTGATGCAGACGCTGGGCATCCCGCAGCCCGACGCCGGAATCGCCTTCGAGGATGAGGAAGCCGTCAAGGTCGCCACGCGCATCGGCTACCCGGTCCTCGTCCGCCCCTCGTACGTCCTCGGCGGCCGAGCCATGATGGTCGTGCACAGCGAGCCCGAGCTGCGCGACTACGTGCGCGACGCCGTCCGCGTCTCGAAGAAGCACCCGCTCCTGGTCGACCAGTTCCTCGGCCGCGCCATCGAGATCGACGTCGACGCCGTCTGCGACGGCAAGGACGTCCTCATCGGCGCCATCATGGAGCACGTCGAGGAGGCCGGCGTCCACTCAGGCGACTCGACCACCGTCATCCCGCCGCAGAACATCCCGGCCCCGGTCCTCAAGACGCTGGAGGAGTACACGCGCAAGATCGCCCTCGGGCTCGACACGCGGGGCCTCATCAACATCCAGTACGCGGTGCGCCACGTGCACGGCGGACGCGACGGCAAGCAGAAGCCCGTCGTCTACGTCCTCGAGGCCAACCCGCGCAGCAGCCGCACGGTGCCCTACGTCGCCAAAGCCACGGGCATCCCGATGGCCAAGATCGCGGCGAAGGTCGCCATCGGCCGCACCCTCAAGGAGCTCAAGGTCGAGCGCCCATTGTTCCGCCACGTCGCGGTCAAGGCGCCCGTCTTCCCCTTCCTCAAGCTGCCCGGCGTCGACGCCGTCCTCGGGCCCGAGATGAAATCCACCGGCGAGGTCATGGGCATCGCCGACGACTACCCGCTCGCCTACGCCAAGGCCATGGAGGCCGCCGGCAACCCGCTCCCCGTCGAGGGCACCGTGTTCATCTCGGTCGCCCGCGAGGACCGCTCCCGCGTGCTGGACTCCGTCAAGCGGCTCGGGCAGCTCGGCTTCAAGCTCTTCGCCACCGAGGGCACGGCCAACGACCTGCGCGCGGCGGGCCTAGAGGTCACGACGGTGTACAAGGTGTCGGAGCGCAAAAGCCCGGACGCCATCGACCTCTTGCGCCGCGGCGAGATCGACCTCATCATCAACACACCCAGCCGCGACCTTGAGGCCCCGCAGAAGCGCGACGGCTTCCAGATGCGCCGCGTCGCCGTGGAGTGCCAGATCCCCTTCCTCGCCACCATCGAGGCGGCGCAAGCGGCCGTCGGCGCCATCGCGGCGAAGAGGTCGCTGGCCGGCAAGCCGTTCCCGGTGCGCAGCCTTCAGGACTACGCGTCCGCCGGCAAGGCCGTCGCGGCCCGGCCCGCTCGCTGATGCGACCGCGCAAACGCCAAGGCTATAGGCGCATCCAGTGGTGAATGCACGATGCGTTCCCTGCCGGTCCTGTCGTATGCAGCCGTCGCCGCGGGCACCCTCGGAGTGCTCCATGCACCGTTCCACAGTGCCGCCTACCTGGCCACGGAGGAAGGCGCGTCCGGCGGGGCACTCCTGGCATGGGGCGCGCCCTTCCGCGACGCCGTTCCCGGTGCCTTCGGGTTCGCCGACGCGTGGGGCGTCTACCGGGCCATCGGCTCGGTCCAGCCGTTCGTCCTCGCGGGCATGCTGGCTGGGCTCTGGGTCCTGCACCGCCTCCAGGCGGCGCCGGGCCGCCGCTTCGAGCGGATGGCGTTCTGGGCCCTCTTCGGCCTTTGGGGTGCTTTCACCGCCGCGACGGCCGTGGAGTATGCGACGCCCTACCGGGACGCCGCCTTCGCCGTTGGCTTCCCCGCGCTGTTGCTCAGCCTGGTCGGCTTCATCGTCTATGGGATCGCGACCTTGCGGGCGAAGGTCCTGCCCAAGGCCGTCGGTTGGTCTTTGGTCTTAGGCGCCGCCGCCGCCGTGCCGTTGGGAGCGTCGTTCGGCCACATCGCGATGGCGCTCGTCCTCCTTGACGTCGCCCTGATGGCCTTTGGGTTGCTGGGCCTCCAGGCCCGTTCCGGCGTCCCGTCACGGTCCCCTGGCGCGGCCCAAGGAAGGCCCCTCGTGGCTGCCCAAGAAAGGTAGGCCAGTATCCCCGGGGATGACCGGGGTCCCTCGCGGCGCAGCCTCCAAGAACCACCACCGTTTGGCACGGCCATGCGCAAGGACCTGGTCGAGATCGTCTGCTGCCCCGTCCACAAGACGCCGCTGGCCCTCACGGTCAAGGAGCAGGACGCGCACGGCGACATCGTCGAGGGCTCCCTGCGCTGCTCGACCTGCCGCTTCGACTACCCGGTCGAGGAAGGCATCCCGAACCTGCTCCCCCCCGAGTACCACGTCGATGGCGTCAAGACCGCCAAGACGGCGGCCGCGAAACCGGGCCCCAAGCCGCCCACGAAGGCGTCCAAGCCCACGGCCAAGCCAGCCGCGAAGGCCAAGGGAAGCAAGTGAGCACGGTCCTCGCCGTCACCGCCGACCTGTTCTGGATCGGCCGCATCAAGGCCGCCGCCGCGAAGCTCGGCCACGAGGTCAAGGTCCCGGCGCGCGCCCTCGACGTCACGCAGGAGCTCTTGGACGAGCAGACCAAGCTCGTGCTGGTCGACCTCAACCACCCAAAGATCGACTTCGTCGATACCATCCGCCTGGTGCGAGGCACGCGCTGGGATACGCACCTCATCTGCTTCGGCCACCACACGGACGCGGCGAAGCTGCAGAAGGCGCGCGACACCGGGGCGAAGGAGGTCTGGCCGAACTCGGAGCTGGATCGCAGGTTGCCGGAACTGCTCGCCTCGTTCGACTGAACCCCGACGGGCCACGGATTTCACGGAGATCACGGAGTCGGATTCCGCGTTCTCCGTGAAATCCGTGGCTAGCTGTTGGTCGTCGGCGGGGTCAGTGCTGCATCGGCGAGCACAGCTCGACCAGCACGCCGTCCCGGTCCCTGACATAGGCGACGGTCTGGCCCCAAGGCTTCGTGGTGGGCTGCGCCGCTGGATGGGCGCCGGCCTTGACGGCCTTGGCATACGCCGCCTGCACGTCGTCGACGACGAGGCCGATCTCGAAGCCGCCGGGCCGCGACTTCGGGTTGTTGGCGAGGAAGCCTTCCGGGAGGTTCGAGGCGGCCTGCTTGTTGCCGACGAACCCGAGCGAGACGGGGCCCTCGACCTCGAGTTCGCCGTACTCGCCGCCCCCTGCCAGGAACCGCGTCTTGAACCCGAAGGCCTTCTCGTAGAACTTCAGCGAGGCGGCGACGTCCTGGACGTACACGAGGGTGTAGCGGAACTTCATGGCGCCCAATCGGACGGCCAAAGAAAGGGGTTGGGGAGAAGGGAGAAAGGATTCGTTCCCAGGCTCAGGCCTTGGAGCCGAAGCCGGCGACGAGGCCCCAGGCGCCCAGCAGGAGGTGGATCAGGTTCTCGCCGAGCTCGAGGTGGATGAAGCCCCCGAGGTCGGAGACGAAGAAGCCGAGCACGCCCAGGCCGCCGTAGACGACCCCGAAGACGATGGTGAAGGTGCGCACGAGGTTCGCCGGCAGGTTGCCGAAGCCGAAGAGGAACGCGGCGCCGGCGAGCACGACGTGCAGGATGTTGTGGCCCCAGTCGAACGCCAGGAAGTCGGCGCCCAGGAGGGTGCCCTGGTCCATGGCGTTGAGGACGATGCCAAGCAGGGCCGTGGCTGTCAGGGCGAAGGCGCTGACCCGCCAGTACACCGTCGGGTCCATCACCGGGTTGCGGGCGGTCGTCGTGGTGGTCGCGTAGTCGGACATAAGCGGGGACTCCCCGACCGTCCGAGCCAAGGCGGTCGATATAACGTTTGGCTGAAACAAAACGATATTCTGTGGCGGCCACAGCCCGACAACGGCCGTGCCTGCCACTAGGCCGACTGCAGCCGGACGCCGTCCGCGATGGCCGTCGCCTTCAGGCGGTCGAGCCGGAGCCCCTTTCCTTCGGCCACTCCTTCGACGAGGCCGGACAGGATGGCTGGGGCGAGCGCCGGGTTGCCCTTCAGGGCCGGGCCGTTGCGCAGCTCGAGCACGCCGCGCTCGAGGTCGATGCGCACTGGCTGCGCGACCTCCTCGGCCTCGAGGAACCCCGACAGCCGCATCCAAAGGTCGCGCACTGTCGCGACCTTGAGCGAGCCGGCGGCGAGGAAGCCGAGGCGGCGCGCCTGCGCCCACACGGCCTTCGGGTCGGTGCCTTCGGGCGCGGCGCAGAGCGCCTCGACGATCGAGCGCAGCGGAAGGCGCGAGGCCAGCGGGCTCAGGCTCACGTAGTGCTGCACGGCCTCGCGCAGCTGCGTGACGGGGATGTCCGAGGAGCCGATCTTGCCGGCGCGCAGGCGGTAGACCTTGCGGCGCGAGTCGGTCGGGTGTCCGTGCTCCTCGATGAGCTCGCGCGCCAAGAGCTCCTTCATGTGCAGGCTCGACAGCGTCGGCTTCGAACGCCCGGTGACCTTCACGAGGTCGGGCAGCTGCCGTTCGCCGCCGCGCAGCGCGTCGAGGATCTGGCGCTGCACGGGGTTGGTGACGGCCGCGTAGCCGGCGTCGGTCTGGTAGATGTCGAACGCGCCGTCGGCCATGGAGTCACCCCTTTCGACCATGCGAAGGGTCGCCGTAAAACGTTTGCCTAGGGCAAAACGAAGTCAGTCGGCTCGGTCCAGCCCCGCCGGCATCTGCACTTGGTGGTCCACGACCAGTCCGAGCAGCGTGGCCGCTTCCGCCGTGCACAAGGCATTCGGCGGACCACCGGGGATGTAGGCGTAGCCACCAGCAACCTGCAGGCCGAACAGGAACCGCCACGGCGCGTCGTCGTCCGCCAAGCCCAAGGCCTCCTTCGTCCGGATGCCCCACACCGTGCTGTCGCAGTTCGACTGGCCGCCGGGCGACAACGCATAGCCCCCTTCGGTGCCCCTCGTGGTCTCGAGGAAGGCGAGGACCGGCCCGGCCTCGACGCGATGGATCGCGCCGGCCTCGACGAGGCCGCGCAGGACGATGCCGGTCATGTCGGTCTCGGCCCGGCCGCCGACCGCCCACGACCATCCGCCTTCCGATGTCTGGTTCTCCAAGAGGTGGGCGATGGCCGGCTCCAGCTCGGAGGACCAGGCGACCTGCGCCGCGCCGAGGACGATGAGCGCGAACGCGTCGTCGTTGAGCAGCTGCGGGTCCCCGAACTGCTGGCCGTCGAAGCCGGCCATCACGCGGTCGCGCACCTGCGCCAAGCGGGCCTCGTCGCCAACGCCGGCGGCCACCAATGCGACCGCGTACAACGGACGCAGCGATGCCAGGAAGGAGGCGTTTTCGGCCGGCCACGCCACCTGCTGGGCGACGGGCACCGGCTGCAGCCAGCCGTCCAGGTCGAGCCCCGCCGCCGAAGCGGCCTCGACCACGTAGGGCACCTGCCCGGCCGGCCAGAGGCCCTGCGCGTCGCGTTGTGCCGCCAAGGCGTCGATGGCTGTGGCCAAGAGCGGCGCGTAGTCCTTCGTGGGGTCGTCCGGGGGCTGCGCGAAGCACCCCGCAAGGACCACCACGGCCAACCAAGCCACCGCACGGGCGCGCACGGCCTGCGGACACCGACTCCTGGGAAAAAGGGGATGTGAAGGAAGGTTGACGCCTTCCCGCCGGCCTTTAGGGCCATCTAAAAATAGGGGTCTCCCGTGAGCGCTCGCATGGCCAACCCCGAGACCTCCCAGGCGGCGAGCGCTAGCCCCCGTGCCGCGCCGACGCTCAGCCTGCGCAACGTCGCCCGCTACGTGCGCGACATCCAGGCCAACGTGCCGCTCTACGAGGCCATCGGCTTCAAGCGCGTGCGCGACGCCGGCGACCTCGTCGTCCTGCAGCACCACGACGGCCTGCAGCTGGTCCTGCACCGCTGGGACGAGCGCCCGACGACGATGCTCGACACCGCCATCGGCTTCACCCTGAGCGGCGACGCCTCCGACGTGAAGGCCCACTTGGAGGCCGCCGGCTGGAAGCTGCTGCGCAGCCCGCACGAAGGCGACGTCGGGTACTTCATCATCTACGGCGACCTCGACGGCAACCCGATCAACCTGGTCGGCAAGCCCCTCAAGACGGCGCCCGCGCCGGGCACGGTCCGCCTGGTGCTGCGCGACGGCAAGGCCATCGCCGAGCCCATCGCCGCCCCGCCTGCCAAAGAGTGGTAGGCTTACCAGCCGGCCGACACGCGGAGGTCGCGGAACGCGCGGAAGTCGTCCGCGAGACTCCGCGCGCTCCGCGTTTAAGTCGGGGCGCCGTAGTCCGCCGACGTTGACCGTCCGGCACGTCGCGCTGCGCATCGCCTACGACGGCTCTTGCTTCGACTCGTACGCGCGCAACCCGAAGAACCGCACCGTCGAGGGCTGCCTCATCGGCGCGCTGCGCAAGGAAGGCTATGTCGAGGACACGTTCCGCACGGGCAGCCGGACCGACGCCGGCGTGTCCGCCCTCGAGAACGTCTGCAAGGCGACGATCGAGCGCGACACGATGCGCGGCCTCGTCCCCGCGCTACAGCGCCACTGCCCCGACGGTTTGTGGGTTACCGCGGCCGCCGAGGTCGTCGAGCGGTGGAACCCGCGCCACGCCCGCCGGCGGCGCTACCGCTACGACGCCGTCTCGCGCGGCGAGGACCTGCCGGCCATGGAGGACGCGTGCAAGGCGTTCCTTGGCCGCAACGACATGCGGGCCTTCGCCAAGCTCGAGGAAGGCCGCGACCCCGAGCGCACCATCTTCACGTTCACCGTCGAGGCGCAGCCGGGCGGCTGGTCCTTCGTCGTCGAGGGCGACGGATTCCTGTGGAACCAGGTGCGGCGGATGTGCGGAGCCGTGCTC
>JAXDQQ010000269.1:0-10754 GCA_034667805.1 Thermoplasmata archaeon
ACCTCGGTCTCGAACAAGGTGGCCCCGTCGGCCCCGATGGCCACCAGGCGCAGCTTGTCGCCCTTGGCTTCGAGCCACCAGAACCCGAGCGTGTCCCCCGCCTGGAACAAGGCGGCGTTGAGGGCCGAATCCTTGAGCTCGCGCGGCCGCGCGCCGGCCCCCGAGACGATGAACCGCGTCGCCCCGCAACCGGCCACCGGCTGCAGCAGCTGCAGGTCGTGGTCGTGGCCGACCAAGAGCACGTCCGCGTGCGGGCAGACGTGGGTCTCGTAGAACCAGTCGAGGACGCGGCCGTCGACGGCCCCGTCGCGGTAGGCATCGGCGTTGCCGTGCTGGCCGTTGCTGATGTACGGGTGGTGCCCCACCGCGAAGCGCCAGGTCGCGTTGGCCGGCCAGGCGGACTGGGCGAACGTCTCCTGCGCGGTCACGGCCTGGTGCAAGGGTCCGCGCGGATCGCCTTCGAGCGTGACCAGGACGAGGGCGGTCGTGTCGAAGGCCGCGAAGGCGACCGGCCCCTGCGTGAAGTTGTACCAGCGCGCCGGCATGCGCCACGCGCCGGTGAGGCGGTCGGTGCGCTGCGAATAGGCGACGGCGCGGTCGCCGACCTCCTGCCACCGTCCCAGGTCTTGCGCGGAGTCCGGGTCGCCGCCGATGTCGTGGTTGCCCAGCACCAGGTAGACGGGCAGCCCCAGCGACCCGTACGGGCGTTCGAACTTGTCGTCGAACTGCGGGTCGTAGGCAGACTCGGCGCCGAGGTCGTAGAGGACGTCGCCGGTGTGCACGATGAAGTCGCAGCCGCGCGCCTGGCAGGCGTCGCCGATGGCTCGGGCCACCGCGTACTCGTTGTCATCGCCGGTCCCCGTGTCGCCGACGACCACGAAGCGCACCGCCGTCGGCTCGGCGTCCGGGACGACCGGGCCGGGAACGACCGAGGGCTCCAGGCAACCCGCGGCCAGGCCGGCGCCGGCGAGGACCGCAACGAGCACGACCGCCGGCCGCATCGGGCCGGGAGCCCGCCCCCGCGACATGACCGTTTCGGGACGGCGGCCGTCGCGTCCTCCAACAGCCTGATGGGGCCGGCGAGCCTCGCCGGTCCGCTGATGGCAAAGCCGCCGCCCGCCGTGGATGCCGACGCCTTGGCTGGCATCGCGCAGCGCGTCCGCGCCTGCACGCGCTGCGGCCTGTGCGCCACGCGCACGCACGCGGTCCCCGGCGAGGGCACCGGCCGTGCCAGGATCCTCCTCGTCGGCGAGGCCCCGGGCCGCAACGAGGACAAGACCGGCCGGCCGTTCTGCGGCGCGGCCGGCAAGATCCTCGACGCCGCGCTGGCCGAGGCGCGCATCGACCGCGCCGACGCCTTCGTGACCTCCATCGTCAAGTGCCGCCCGCCTGGCAACCGCGACCCGACGCAGGAGGAGAAGGCCGCCTGCCAGCCGTACCTGCTGGAGCAGGCGGCGGCCCTGCGGCCACGGGTCCTGGTGGCCCTTGGCCGCCACGGCCTGTCGGGCCTGCAGGCCGGCGGCGTGACGACGGAGTTCGCCTCCCTGGCCGGCACCTTCCAGTCCTCCTCCCTGGGCATCCCGGTCTTCGTCAGCCTGCACCCGGCCGCCGTGATCTACCGCCAGAAGTGGAAGCCCCTGTTCTTCCAGCACTGGCGGACGTTCGGGGACTGGCTGCGCGGCGAGGGCCCGGCAGCCTTCGGCCCCGGGGTTTCACCTCCCTCCTTGCAAGGGTCCTGAACCCGTCGCGGTCTGGCCATGCCTGGACGGGCGGCCGGGGTGCTCCTCCCCGGCCGTCCTCCTTTCCCATCCCAAGCCGCTTCCCAGCCTCCTCCTGGAGTCCTCCTGGGGCGGATCGGCCTTGGAGGACCCCCGTTTCAATTGGAAACCCCTAACTTCCCGTGGAACTTCCATGCGAAATGATGGTCCTGCCGCGCATTCGACGGGTAGGCTCCAGGAGGGGCACCCCCGCGGGCCCCGTTCGTTTCCCAAGCGACTAAATACCCCTGGCCGAATGGGAGTGTCAGACAAATGACAACAAACGGACCCACATGGGTCTGCTTGCAGCCGTTTGTTGGTCCCAGGTGTCAGACACCTGAGGCCACCCAAGAGGTCCGAAATGGCCCCCAAGTCCGCCAAGCAACCGACCGACCGTGTGACGGTGCGTCTCCCCGTCAACCAGATCCGCTCCATGCAGGCTCTGGTCGACGCCGGGATGTACCGCAACACGACGGACGTGGTCTACAACGCGCTCAAGGAGCTCCTCCTCGCGAAGGGCTCCCAAGCCAAGCAGACCATCGAGGCCGAGCAGGGGATGCTCGACCTCCGGCGCAAGCTGGCGGAGATCGAGGCCATCAAGGGGAAACTGGGCCTCTAGGATTCACGGTCCACTGCCTCACTAGCAGGGGATGGGATGCACTAGGAAAGAACGGGAAATGGGGCCCCGGGGGGAAGGCGAACCCCCCGGGCAACCCCGGTCAGCACGTCGCCAAACACCTGAGGAGGAGCACACACACCATGCAATCACTCATTGGAGCCGCTGTTGGGTACGCCCAAGAGCAGGACCTGAAGGAATACGAGAACTTCGGCGAACCGAAGATCGTCATCGTCGGTTGCGGCGGCGCCGGTGGCAACACCGTCAACCGCCTGCACAAGCTCGGCGTCAAGGGCGCCGAGACCATCGCGATCAACACCGACAAGCAGGCGCTCGACCTCGTCGAGGCCGACAAGAAGCTCCTGGTCGGCAAGACCATCACGCGCGGCCTTGGCGCCGGCGGCTACCCTGAGGTGGCCGAGCGCTGCGCCGAGCAGGCGCGCGGCAAGCTCGAGGAGATGCTCAAGGGCGCCGACCTCGTCTTCATCACCGCCGGCATGGGCGGCGGCACCGGCACCGGCACCGCCCCCGTCGTGGCGGACGTCGCCAAGAAGCACGGCGCCATCGTCGTCGGCATGGTCTCCACGCCGTTCAACGTGGAGCGCGCCCGCATCATCCGCGGCGACGAGGGCCTGCAGAAGCTGCGCTCCCGCTCCGACTCCGTCATCGTCCTCGACAACAACCGCCTTCTGAAGTTCGTCCCGAACCTGCCCATCGACCAGGCCTTCTCGGTCATGGACCAGCTCATCGCGGAGACCGTCAAGGGCATCAGCGAGACGATCACCCAGCCCTCCCTCATCAACCTCGACTACGCCGACGTCAAGGCGATCATGGGCGAGGGCGGCCTGGCCGTCATGCTGTGGGGCGAGGCCAAGGTCAGCGACGGCGCCTCCGCCGTCGTCTCCGAGGCGCTCAACCACCCGCTCTTGGATGTCGACTACCGCGGCGCCACCGGCGCCCTGATCCACATCACCGGCGGACCGGACCTCACGCTCAAGCACGCCGAGGAAGTGGCCGAGGGCCTCACCTACGAGCTCGACGCCCAGGCCAACGTCATCTGGGGCGCCCGCGTGCTTCCCCAGTTCGAGGGCCGCTGCCGCGTCATGGCCATCATGACCGGCATCAGCGCCGACGCCCCGTCGGTCGCCGAGCCGCAGCAGCAGACCCGCGCCACGGTGCAGGTCACCGCGACGGCCGCCCCGGCCTACCCGGCCCGCATGAACGGCGGCTCGGCCAAGCCCGGCCCCAACTACACGACCGGCACGAAGCAGGCGCAGGGCTACCAGCCCAACCGCCCCCGCACGATGGCGCACGAGAAGCCGCGCCACTCCAGCGGCATCGACTTCGTCGAATAGACTCAAACTCCGGCCGCGACCGGTTGTCCATGTGTTCCTCCCCCTTCCTCTCCTTCCTCCCACCCGCCCCCGGTGCTGACCGGCGTCCTCCCACGCCACGATGCTCCTCCTAACCGGGGACGGAGCCCGGGGGTCGTCCTCCCACGACCCCCGGGCACCCACCGTTTCTTCGCACGCAACGGCCATCCTCCGGGGGCCGTTGCGTGCGGGGCGGTCTTCGACCGCCCGGTGCCCCAGCGCTCACTTCGTTCGCGGGGGCAAAGGCGACCTTAGTCACGCCTTCATCGCGCACGCCATGCACAAGGCGCCGCTCGTCGGCTCGCCACACGCCGGACAGCTCGCCACGGCCACCGCCGGCAGCGCTGCCTGCAGGATGGGCTTCAGCCGCTCCGCGCCCTTGACGAGCGCGTGGCGCGTGCCCGGTGTCTGCTCCTCCAGCTTGACCAACATGTCGCGCAAGGCGAAGCGGTGGCTGCGCGCCGCGTACGGGCACTCCGCCTCGTGATGGAGCGGGAGCCCGTTCAGCACGGCGTAGAGGAGCACTTCCTTCTCGGGGATGCTGCGGAACGGCAGGATGCGCCGCACCAGGCCCGGGTGATGGGCGACGTCCTCCTCGGTGTGCGGCGCCAAGCGGGCGGCGCGTTCCAGGTCGCCCTTGAGCGTGTTCATCAGGACCGTCTGGGCCTGGTCGTCGAGGTTGTGGCCGGTGACGACGGCGGAGGCGCCGATCTCACGCGCCAGCTTGTTCATCCCGGCCCTCCGGAAGACGCCGCACGCCGAACAAGCGGGACGGTCAGCCATCGGCAAGGCCTGGCCCTTCGGCCCCTTCGTCCCGGCCGCGTACTCGTCGATGGAGTAGCCGGCGAGGTCGGAGGTCTTGACGACGTGCCACGGGATGTGCCATTTCGCCGTGACGTCGCGGCAGATGTCGAGGGCGGAGTCGCGGTAGCCGTGGATGCCTTCGTCCACCGTGATGGCCGCGAGCTTGACCTTTGGGTTGCCTTCCGTCAGACGTCGCAGGAAATGGAGGACGGAGACCGAGTCCTTGCCGCCGCTCAGGGCGACGGCCGTGATGCCTTCGGGCAGGCGGCCCTGCTTTGCGACCTCATGCTTGGCCCGCTCGTCGAAGTAACGCAGGAAGTGGTCGCGGCAGAGCTGCGTCCCCGCGTAGCGCAGGTGCACGACCGAAGGCGAGGAGCACTTCGAGCAGGACACCACGGGGATTCCAGGAAGGGGCCGCCCTTCAAGCCTTCGTGGGCCGCAGCAGGTCCTCGTAGACGTCGAGCGCTTCCTCGATGACCTCGTGCATGGCCTGTCGCGGGTGACTACGCAAGCGTGCGAGGCGGTCGCGCAAGACGGTGGGGACCTCGACGGTGGTGGATTCGATGCGGTTGGCCATGGATGACCCGGTTGCACGTACGTGCACGTTCTTGCACGTGCAAGCACGGCAAAGCTGTCGCTCCGGGTGAAGCGAAACCGCTTGCCGTCGTGCTGGCTTAGAGAAGCCCGGCCTTCTGCAGTGTGAGCAGGTCCTCGGTCGACAATTTCTCGCCGGCCTTGAACTTCTGGAAGACCAGCTCGGCGGCGGCCTCGCCGCGCGCCTGCTGCGCCTCGCTGGGGCGGCCGGCGCGGGCGTTGGACTGCTCGTCCTCGAGGTAGTGGATGTCGTTGACGACGTCGATGTAGGCCTTGTGGATCTTGTCGGCCTCCATCTTCGCGACGACGAAGCGCTCCTGCAGCTTGTCGGCCTGCTTGCGCAGCTTGTCCGACGACTTGTAGAGCTTGATCATCGCGTCGTGCTCGGCCTGCGCCTTCTCGGCCATCTCGCCGACCTTGGCGTGCGACTTCTCGGCCTTCTCCTTCAGCTGCTCGGCGGCCTCGAGGGCGGCCTTGAGCTCGGGGTCGGAGCGCAGCTGGCTCTCCTTGGCGCGGATGAGCTTCCCGATCTCCTTGAGGCGCTCCATGAGGGCCTTCTCCTTGGAGGTGGTGAGGACCACGGTCATGTGCTGCATCTCCAGCATCCGGGCCTCCTTCTTCAGTTTGGCAACCGAGTCGCCGACGTTGCCTTCGGGCATGCGCTCGCGGCGCATCGTGTCGGCGGCCTTGCCGGCCTCGTCGGCGGCCTTGTTCGCTTCGTCACGGGCTTCCTTGGAGCGCTTGACGCCTTCGTTGAGCTCGTCGCGGCGCTTCTTGTGCTCGTTGGCCTGGTTGACGAGGCCGCGGACCTCCATGTTGAAGCCGTCGCGCTCCTCGGCGTGCTTGCGCGCCTCGTCGTTGAGGCGGTCGCGTTCCTTGCGCAGGAGGTTCGCCTTGTTCTGCAAGACGTCCTTCGACTCGGTCGGCTTCGGGCGGGGGACCGGGGCGGCGGGCGCCTCGGCGGCTTCGGCGGGTGGGGAGGCCGGCGCGTCGGGCGCCGCGGCTTCCACCTCAGGGGTGTCCTCACTCATGGTGGTCACCAGGATGGAAGCGGCCAGACCGGTCCCCTAGATAACCGAAACGGCGGGCCCGGCTGGCGCCCCAACAGGAGGGAATGAGGCGGGTTCGGCAACCGTTAAGGCGCGCCCCGTCTGCCTTCGCCTCCATGCGTGCCCTGTCGCTCGTCCTGTCCGTGGTCCTTACCGCCACCCTCCTCGCCGGTTGCGCAAGCGGACCCAAGGACGACGACGCCTCGGCCGACGTCGCCCGGACGACCGGCTACACCGCGTTCGAGCGCGTCGCCCTGCCGTTCAACGTCACGGGCGACTATAGCCACACCATCGCGAAGGGCACCTACGCCATCAAGGCGGGCGAGGGCCACTTCATCGACGTCGCGCTGCCCCTCACGGAGCTCGGCGCCACGACGTTCAGCCTCGAGGGTCCGCAGGTCCACCTCGGCCTCTTCCTCCCCGACGTCCCGGCCGGCACCAAGGTCCCCGTCATCGCCGACGTCGGGCCGTACTACGCCACGTCGACCTCCCAGTTGACGCAACCGGAAGGCGACACCGTCGCCACGGAGCCCGCGCACCGCCTGGGCGGCTTCCTCATCGAGAACTTCGTGCCCCTCGGCTACGCCGTCGCGCAGGTCTCCGTCTTCGGCTCCGGCGACTCCAACCATTGCTTCGACATGTTCGGCATGGCCGAGCAGCTCGGCGTCGATGCGGCCGTGACGTGGCTGGGCGAACAGGACTGGTCGAACGGCAACGTGGCGCTCATCGGCCGCAGCTACGACGGCTCCACGCCGTGGATGGCCGCGACGTTCGGCAACCCGCACCTCAAGACCATCGTGCCCATCTCGGGCCTGCACGGCCTGGCGGCGCTCGTCACCCGCAACGGCACGTCCGAGGCCCGCGCCGCCTCCTTCCAGAACGTCGTGTACGGCCAGTTCGAGGTCGACGGCGACGCCGGCGACATCCAGGCCGTCTGCCCCGACGCCATCATGGCCGGCCCGATGGGCGCCGGCGCGCTCGTCACGGGCGACCAGGTGCTGCCCATGGAGGACTCGTACTGGGCGGAGCGCGAGTTCTTCCCGCGCGTGCTGGAGAACTACGAGGGCTCGGTCTACTGGATCCACGGCCTGCAGGACTGGAACGTCGACCCGCACATGATCAGCCCCAGCTTCCACCTTCTTCGCGAGAAGGGCCTCGACGTCAAGGGCCTCTTCGGCCAGTGGGGCCACATGTACCCGGACCGCCCCGGCGAGCATGCCGGCCTCCCCGAAGGCCTCGGCGCGTTCCCCTACAGCGTCCGCTTCGACTGGGCGGAGGACCTCAAGGAATGGTTCGACTTCTACCTCAAGGGCGAGGGCCCCAAGCCCCTGCTGAAGGTCGAGGTGCAGGACAACATCGGCCGCTGGCGCGTCGAGGACACCTACCCGCCGCTCGACTTCGCCGAGGTCGCCCTGCAGCCGACCGGCGCCGACCAGACCATCTCGCCCGCCAGCAACGGCGCGCCGCTGGACCTTGGCGTCCTGTCCGAGACCAACCCGGTCGCCCTCTCCGGGCACATCTACCTCAACGCCGCCGTGACGCCCTCGGGCGCCAACGGGCAGATCCACTTCACGGTTCGCGACACGGAGTCCGGGTATCGCCTGGCCTTCGGCACGATGGACCTGCGTTACCGGGGGCCGGAGCAGCCGGCCACCATCCCGGGCCAACAGGTCATCGTCCGCGTGCAGAGCGAGCCGTTCGACTTCGTCGTGCCCGCGGGCCACCACCTCGAGCTCGTCGTGCGCCAGACCGGCGACGGCCTCTTGCCCTCGCCCTCGGCCGCGCCGATGACCTTCTCGCCGGCGGCGAGCCAGGTCCTGGTGCCGGAGATCGACCGCGCGCCGAGCGACTACTTCACGCCGCCAGCCTGGAAGGAAACGGCGACGGCCAGCGCCCCTCAACCATAGCTGATCTGCTGAATCCGCTTCCATAACGGCCAAGAACCGGCTCCGGTCGTGGGTCCCCTATGCAAGCGCGCGCGATGCTGATCGTCCTGGTCTTCGGCCTGGCGGCCCTGGCCGGATGTGCCCAGAAGGACAAAGCCGACGGCGGCGTGCCCGTGGGCGAGAACGGGCTCGTCGCGGTCCAGGACCGCCACCTCCAGCCCTACGTCGTCACCGGGCCGGACGCCTTGTGTGGAAAGCCGCCCTGCGCCGCCGAGTACAGCCGCACGCTGGTCGAAGGCGCCTACGGCATCCTGCCCGGCAAGCCCGTCGACGTCCCCGTCGACCTGCCCATCACCGAAGGCCTGCCCGCCGCCACTGGCGCGACCGACATGCACCTCGGCCTCTTCCTGCCCGAGATCCCGGGCTGCGACTGGACGGCCGCGAGCCTGCCGGACCACTGCAAGATCCCGGTCGTCGCGGACGCCGGGCCGTACTACGCCTCCACGAAGGGAATCCCCGACGCGCAGACGGAGGGCGACAGCATCGCCGAGGAGCCGGCGCACCGCCTGGGCGGCTTCCTCATCGAGAACCTCGTCCCGCACGGCTACGCCGTCGCGCAGGTGTCCGTCTTCGGCACCGGAGACTCGGGCCACTGCATGGACCTCATGGGCACCGCGGAGCAGCTCGGCCTCGATGCGGCCGTGACCTGGCTCGGCGAGCAGCCCTGGTCGAACGGCCGCGTCGCCTTGACGGGCCGCAGCTACGACGGCTCGACGCCATGGGAGGCCGCCATGTTCGGCAACCCGCACCTCGTCAGCATCGTCCCCATCTCCGGCCTCACGTCGCAGTACGACCTGATGTACCACAACGGCTCGGCCGAGTCGCGCGGCGCCGGCCTGCTCTACGGCCTCTACGCCGCGATGACCATCGACGGCGACGCCTCCGACGGCCAGCAGGCCCTCTGCCCGGACTACCTGACGGGCGCCCCGGAAGGGCTGAAGGCCACCCTCGTCGGCAACCCGTCGGCCGCCGACCCGTACTGGTCGGAGCGCATCTTCCTCGACCGCGCCCTGCAGGACTACAAGGGCTCCATCTACCTCATCCACGGCCTGCAGGACTGGAACGTGGACCCGCACATGGCGTTCCCGGCCTACCAGATGTTCGAGGCCAACGGCAACGAGGTCAAGGCGCTCCTCGGCCAGTGGAACCACATGTACCCGGACCGCCCCGGCGAGCACAGCACGACCGGCGTCGGCCGCGGCCACGAGGCGTATCCGGAATCGGTCCGCTTCGACTGGGCGCAGGACATGCTGGAGTGGTTCGACTACACGCTCAAGCAGACCGGCCCCAAGCCGGACCTCCACGTCGAGGTCCAGGACAACCAAGGCTCCTGGCGCATCGAGCCGACGTGGCCGCCCGCCAGCGCTCGCCTCGACGCGCCCATCCTCGCGATGCAGCAGGCGTCCGGCGAGACGCCGGCCGTCACGCCGACGACCACCCTCCACTTCGACCTCGGCGTGCTCAACCCGGAGCGCGACACGCGCTTCGCCGGCCTGCCGCACCTCGACCAGTGGATGACGCCGACGGGCGAGGGCGGCCAGGTGTACGCCCGACTCGTGGACCTCGACGACAAGTCGATCCACCTCGGCCACGCCATCATGGACCTGCGCTACGCCAAGGGCGGCCACTCGCCCGCCCCCGTCGCGCCCGGCGTCGCCATGAAGGTCCGCCTGGAGTTCGAGCCGCTCGACGTCGTGCTACCGGCCGGCCACCGCCTGGGATTGGAGTTCTCCGGCATCGGCGAGGACTACGTCAGCCCGACCGTCGTGGCGCCCGTGCTGCTCTCGTTCGGCGAGGGCAGCGCTCCGGACAACCACCTCGAGCTGCCCATCGTCGACCCGGCCCAGTCGCAGTTCTTCACGCCGCCCGCCTGGTCGGGCGGTGTCGGCGGCGCCGGCAACGGCACGTAGGGCGGGGAACGCGCCCCGTTTCCGCGGCTCCAGAGAGGATACCTTCAAATCGGCGCACCACTCGCGACCTCCAGCCCCGGAGATGCGGGGCCCTGGTGACCTCGTGTTGGACGACTCAACCGTCCGGAGCCTCCTGCAGGCCTACCACGACCAGACCACCGGTGAAGAGGGCGTCCCGACGCCGCTCATGATCCTGCACGGCCTGCGCGAGGAGATTACCATCCGGCCGCACATCGAGCTGCCGTCGGCGTACCACATGGCGCACTACCTCGACGAGTTCGTGTCGGAGCGCACCATCGGCATCACCGTCTGCGGCCGCTTCTTCAAGCAGATCGGCGACAAGGTGTTCCAGGGCACCTTGCTCTACCACGTCGACCGCATCGGCAGCCACCTCATCCGCGGCATCAACGCCGACTCCGGCATGTACACCGTGCTCGACGACTCGCCGTACTGGAACAAGTTCCCCTACGACTTCGACGAGGGCCCGGTCGACCCCGACCTGCCCATCGGATACCACCCCGGCCCCGAGCTCGAAGGCGAGGGCGAGGAGGCCAAGGCGAAGGCCAAAGGCGACGGCGAGTCCGAGGGTGACGACGCCGAGGGCGACACCGAAGAGTAGCACGAAACGGTCCTCGCTCTTCGAGCTCGGACCCGTTTCGCGCCCGACAAATCCGTACCGCCAGGGGGGGGGGGGGGGGGGGGGGG
>JAXDQQ010000270.1:0-3686 GCA_034667805.1 Thermoplasmata archaeon
CTGGTGTCGCAGAAGACCGGCTACCCGAAGGACCTCCTCGACCCGAACCTCGACATGGAGGCCGACCTCGGCATCGACACCGTGAAGCAAGCCGAGCTGTTCGGCGCCATCCGCGAGGCGTACAGCCTCCCCGCAGAGGAAGGCATACAGATCAAGGACTACCCGACGCTGGCCAAGGTCGCTGGCTATGTCCAGACGCGTCTCGGAGGCTCGGCTCCTCCCGCGCAACCGGCCACGCCGACGACCGTGCCGACGTTGCCGCAGGTCACGCCGGTCCCCACGCTGCCCACTCCCGTCAAGCCGACCGCGGCCCCCGCAGCCAGATCCAGCCAACCGGTCCAATCGGGCGGGAACCTGGATGAATCCGCGGTCCTGCAGAAGGTCATCCAGCTCGTCGCCGCGAAGACCGGCTACCCCGCCGACATGCTCGAGCCCGACCTCGACATGGAGGCCGACCTCGGCATCGACACCGTCAAGCAAGCCGAACTGTTCGGCGAGGTCCGCACCGCCTACGGCATCCCGATGCTGGAAGGCTTGCTCATCAAGGACTACCCGACGCTGCGCAAGGTGGCGGGCTTCGTCCTCAAGTTCGCGCCGACGACCGACCGGGCCACGGATTCCACGGAGACCACGGAAACCTCCGCGCAATCCGTGCAATCCGTGGCTGGGCCGTCGGCGTCGGGAATCGTCCGGCGCGTCCCCACGCTGCGCCCGCAGCCGTCGCCCAAGCAGGACAACCCCGTGCCCCGCGGCCCGGTCCTCGTCCTCGGCGACGTCGACGACGCCTGGACGACCGCCCTGCTCAACGCCGGGTTCCAGCCGACGACCTCCGCCAACGGCGAGGCGCCCGTGGGCCTCGTGGCTTTGGCGTTGCGCCCCGGCACGAAGCCCGGCGACCGCGTCGGCCCCGTGTTCGACGCCGCCAAGGCCAACCGCGCCAACCTCGCCAACGGATTCATCCTCGTCGTCACGCGCCAGGACGGCGCGCATGGCCTCAAGTCGGTCCGCGACCCGACGATGGCGGCGCTCGCTGGCCTCGGCAAGGCGCTGCGCAAGGAGTTCCCGCAGGCGACCACGAAGGTCGTCGACCTGCACACCGAGACGCCGCACGCGACCGAGACGGTCCTGCGCGAGCTGCTGCAAGGCGGCCCGCGGACCGAGGTCTGCTTCGGCCACGACGGCACGCGCTCCGTCATCGAGGTCTCGCCGCAGCCGCTGCCCGAGGGCGTCGCCGAGGTCGCCGGCAAGGGACTCGTCGTCTCCGGCGGCGCGCAGGGCATCACGGTGGAACTGCTGGCCGCGCTCGCGCCGCAGAAGCCGAAGCTGCTGTTGCTCGGCCGCACGGAAGTCCCCGCCGAGGCGGCCGAATGGGCCGCGCTCGACGCCGCCGGTTGGAAGGCGAAGGAGGCCGAGCTCATGGAAGGCATGAAGGCCCGCGGCGAGCGCGTCACGCCCGTCACCCTCCAGAAAGCCCTCGCGCCCCTTCAGAAGGCCGCCGAGGTGCACCGCAACCTGCACCGCTTGACGGACCTGGGGGCCGAAGTGCTCTACGCGCCCGTCGACGTCACCAACAAGGGCGCCGTCAACGACGCCGTGGCCTGGGCGCGCGACCAGTGGGGCCGCATCGACGGCGTCCTGCACGCCGCCGGCATGGAGATCTCCAAGGACATCGCGAGCAAGGACCGTGCGCAGTTCGACCTCGTCTTCGGCATCAAGGCCGATGGCTGGACCGCCCTCATGGAGGCCACGTCGCAGGACAAGCTGGAGTTCGTCGCCGCCTTCGGCTCCGTCGCCGGCCGCTTCGGCAACCTCGGCCAGACCGACTACTCCGCCGCCAACGAATACCTGTGCAAGGCCGTGAAGCACGAGGCGGCGCGCCGCAAGTGCAACGGCTTCACCATCGCGTGGGGGCCGTGGGGCGAGGTCGGCATGGCGACCAAGGGATCGATCCTGCAGATCATGCACGCCTCCGGCGTGACGCCCATCCCGACCGCCGACGGCGTCGCCGCGTTCCTCGACGAACTGGCCATCCCCGGCATCCGTGAATCCGTCGTCGCCGGCGAACTCGGGTCCATCGACGCCGACCAGCAGGTCGTCAGTTCCGGCTGGGACGTCGCTGTCGCCGTTGCCAACGAACTCCTCGCCAAGCACCCTGAGCGCTTCCGCCTGGTGGACTCGATCGACTCCTGCACACCGGAGAAACGCCTCGAGGCGACCCTGACCGTGGACGCTGCCCGCGACCCCGGGCTCGCCGACCACAAGGTCGAGGGCATTCCCTACCTGCCCGGCGTCTTCGGCATCGAGGCCTTCGCCGAGGCCGCAAGCCTCCTCGCGCCCCAAGAGGCCCGCTTCGCCGGCGCCGAGGACGTCCGCTTCGCCAGCCCCCTCAAGCAACTCAAGGCGCAGCCCGTCAAGGCGAAGGTCACCTGCGAGATCCTGCCGTCCGACGGCAAGGAGACCAAGGTCGCCTGCCGCTTGACGACGCAGTTCGTCGGACCGGACGGCAAGGCGCACGGCGAGCCCCGTCTGCACTTCCAGGCCACGGTGCGGTTCGGCGGCGGCAAGCCCGCGCCGCACGCGACGGCGCCGACGCCGACGGCCGACCTGGCGCGCAGCCGCATCTACCCGCCTTTCTTCCACGGCCCGAGCTTCCAGGTCCTGCAGTCGGCCGGCCCGCTCACCACCGACAGCGGGGTCGCCCTGTACCGCGAGCCCAGCGAGCCGCACTTCGGCGCCGGCGCCGCGAAGTTCACCTCGAACCCGATGCTGGCGGAGGCGCTCTTCCAGGTCTGCGGGCTGCGCACGATGGTCTCCGAGCACGCCATGGCGCTGCCGGCCGGCATCGAGCGCCTCGACGTCTTCCACGCCGGCCCCGCCGCGCAGGACGTCCGCCTCGTCGGGCACTTCATGGGCCGCACGACCGACGGGCTGCGCCGCTTCGACGCCCACGCCGTCGCCACCGACGGCACCGTCCTGATGCGCATGACGGGCTACACCATGGTCGAGACCGGCGCCGCGCCGCCGATGCCGACCCTGAGCGCCATCTCGAGCCCCACGATCCCGGCTGCCGACCTCGTCCTTCCGACGCTGGACGACGTGCACTTCGCCGCCGTCCCCGTCGTTCCCGGAGCGCAGGCCGAATCGTCCTGGTTCACCGGCCCCGAACGGGCGCAGCACACCGGCTTCAAGGCCCCCAAGCGCGCCGACGAGTGGCGCGCCGGCCGCCTCGCCGCCAAGAAGGCCGTCGTCGAGACCCACCCCGGCGTCGGGCCTCTAGACGTCGAGGTCGTGGCCGACTCGGCGTCCGGCCGCCCGCGCCTGGTCATCCAGGGCCAGGAGTCCGCACTCTGGCTCTCCATCAGCCACCGCTCGGGCCTGGCCATCGCCGCCTTGTCGCCTGGCCCCGTCGGCGTCGACCTGGAGACCGTCGAGGACCGCGAGCGCTCGTTCCTCGAGGAGGCCTTCAATGTCGGCGAGCTCAAGGCGATGCTCGAGGCCGCCGACGGCGGCGCCGACCCGCGCGTCTTCGCCGCCTGCATGTGGGCCGCCAAGGAGGCCGCCCTCAAACGCGCCGGCGTCGGCCTCAAGGCGGACCTGCGCGCCCACCACGTCGTCCCCGACGGCGACGGCGGTGCCACGGTCTCCGGCCCGACCGGCACCGTCGGCGTCCGCTTCTTCGACGCGGC
>JAXDQQ010000271.1:0-2826 GCA_034667805.1 Thermoplasmata archaeon
CGAACGTGTTGTTGCCCGTGGACCATCCGTGGTGCGCCGTCGTGGCGACCCAGACGGCCTCCTCCTTGTTCCACTTCAGGGTGACGTTGCCGCCAGAGGTGGACTCGAGGCGGACCGTGCGGACGCAGACGTCGTGCGTGTTGACCTGGCCTTGCTTGTTGGTCGGGCAGGTCGGCGTGCCCGGGACCTTCACGAGGACGCGGTCGGCAGCGCCCGACAGGGTGCCGCCAGCCGTGGCCGAGTAGTCGATGAGCCCCTCGCTGACGCCGAAGGTGGCCGTGTTGTTGCCGGTGTGGCCGCGCGAGTCGACGCCGGAGCCGTGCGCGACGTAGGTGCCAGGCGGCAGCCCCGAGGCGTCGTAGCGGTAGTGGCCGTGCCCGAGGTCGACCAGGTCGGACGTCGAGGCGATGGGCTGCCCTCCGCTCGTGAGCTCGAACGAGTGGGAGTCCAAGGCGACGTTGTCCTCGACGAAGAGGTGGATCGCGACCATGCCGTCCGGGGTCTGCGTCGCGGGCGAGGGGACGAGCGCGACCCGGGGCGGCGCGAAGTCCGACACCGGCGGGTTGATGGCGATGATGAAGAACGACAGCCAGGTGAAGAAGAACAGGGCGGCCGTGCCGAGCCATTCACGCCGGCCGAAGTGCTTGATGTCCACCTTGAGCATGGTGAAGATGCGCTTGAGGCCGAGGAAGAAGACCGCCGCGATGCCCAAGCCGACGAGCCAGCCCGCCTTGGCGCCTCCCATGGCGGCGAAGGCGGCCCAGGCGACGGCGGCGGCCACGATGGCCCACAGGAAGAGGATGAGCGTGGTCCGGAAGGAGACGAGTTCCTTGTGGATGAAGGCGTCCTCGTCGAAGTCGGGCGGGATGAACTCGTAGTTCTCGTCGCCTTTGCGGGGGGTCGAAGGCTCCTTTCCGTCCTTGGAGTCCCTGCCTTTCTCCTGGGCCACGCCGCGGCCAGGCCGGTTCGATTTAAAGACGCGAGCCCTGGCGCGACTGCTTCTCCAAGGATTCCGGCCGCGGCATGGGGCCAAGGACCGGTCCAGGGAGGTGAGACTCGATGAAGCAGGGAATGACGAACGTGGACGTCGCGGCCTTGGCCGCGGAACTGGCGCCCCTTCTGGTCGGCGCGCGCCTCGACAAGGCGTACCAGCCCGCCAAGGAGCAGGTCCTCCTCCGTCTCCGCCGCAAGGCCTCGGGCAAGCAGGACCTCCTCATCGAGCTGGGGCGCTTCGCCACCCTCACCAGGCGGCCGCCGCAGAACCCGGACAAGCCCAGCATGGTGGCGCAGATCCTGCGCACCACCTTCGAGAACTCCCGCCTCACCGGCCTCGCCCAGATCGGCTTCGACCGCCTCCTCCGCCTGGACTTCGAGCGCGGCGACGGCCGGCACAGCGTCGTCGTCGAGCTCTTCGGCGACGGCAACCTCCTCGTCCTCGACGCCGACGGCAAGATCCTGCTGCCGATGCGCGGCGAGGACCACGGCGCCCGCAAGCTGCGCAAGGGCGAGCCCTACCAACCGCCGCCCGGATCCGCCGTGCCCTTCGGCATGGCGGCGGACGAGCTGAAGGCCGCCGCCGAGGCCAGCAAGGCGAGCAAGGACCTCGTGCGCTTCTTGGCGCTCGGCCTCGGCTTCGGCCCTCTGTGGGCGGAGGAGCTCTGCCTGCGCGCCGCCTTGGACAAGAAAGCCGGCATCGCGGACCTCGATGCCGCCGCGTGGAGCACCCTTCACGCCACCATCGCCGCCCTCGGCCGCGACATCGCGCGCAACGACCTGGCGCCCGCCATCGTCTACGAGGACGGCAAGCCCGTCGACGCCGTGCCCTTCGTCATGGCGAAGTATCCGGCGCCGCGCTTCACGCACGAGGAAGCCCCCACCTTCCGCGAGGCGCTCGACGTCTTCTTCGTCGGCGCCGGCGGCGACGACGAATCCGAGGAGCCGGACGACCCGCGCCGCCCGCGCTACGAGGACGCCCTCGGCAAGGTGGACCAGCAGCTGCGGATGATGGACGACGCCATCGCGGGGTTCATCGCGAAGGAGCGCGAGGACCAGCTCGACGGTGACGCGCTCTACGCGTCCTTCGGCGAGGTGCAGGCGGCCCTCGACGCCCTCAACAAGGCGCGCGCCGACCGCTCGTGGACCGACGTCGAGGCCGCCCTTGCGAAGGGGCGCGCCGAGGGCAACGCGTCCGCGCAGAAGATCGCCGAGGTGCGTCCGCATTCCGGCGAGGCCGTCCTCGTCGTCCAGCTCCCCGACGGCACGAGCCGCAAGGTGACCGTCGACCTGCGGCGCACCGTGCAGGAGAACGCCGAGGCGTGCTACGCCGCCGCCAAGAAGTCGCGCAGCCGCCGCGAGGGCGCCGAGGTGGCCCGCAAGGACGCCCAGGGCCGCCGCCGGGCCGTCGAGAAGGCGGGGCTGGATGCGTTCGGCGCAGCGCCCGTGCGCGCCGAGCGGCAGAGCCGCCACTTCTGGTTCGAGGGCTACCGCTGGGCCTTGACGCCTTCGGGCCTCCTGGCGGTCGGCGGACGCAACGCCGCGCAGAACGACCAGGTCGTCAAGAAGTACCTGCGCGACGGCGACCGCTACGTGCACGCCGACGTGCACGGCGCCCCGAGCGTCGTCGTCCGGCCCGCGGAAGGCGCCTCCGGCGAGGTCTCGGCCGAGGACCTGCGCGTGGCGTGCCAGTTCGCCGTCTGCGCCAGCCGCGCCTGGCGGCAAGGCGGCGCGGCGTCCGCTTACTGGGTGACGCCAGCGCAGGTCTCGAAGACCCCGCGAAGCGGCGAGTTCGTGCCGCGCGGCGCGTGGATCATCCACGGCAAGCGCAAC
>JAXDQQ010000272.1:0-3185 GCA_034667805.1 Thermoplasmata archaeon
TCTGCCTCCCGTTGGCGGGCTACCTGGCGTCTCTCTGGTCGCGGGGCGTGGGCGAGCGAGTGACCGTGGCCATCGCCATCCTGGCGGTCCTCGCGGGCTTCGTGTACTACCACCCCGTGGCGGCTTCGATTCCGATCGACCCCGACGAGTTCCACCGCATCATGCGGACGATCCCCTGGATGGAGGAATAGCGGCTAACGCAGATCGGCCTGGGTGGCCGCGCCCGAGCCGAAGCGAGGGCCTGTGCGAGCCCGGCCGAAGGCTGGCGAGCGCGGGATCCCCTGCGAATCACGGAAGTGATTCGCGCCGGGGGCGGCCACCCTCTCCTCAGGGGTGCGGGGGCGGAGCCCCCGCCTAAGTGGTCCGCGTCGAACGCGGCGCCCCATCGAAGATGGGCGCCCGTTCGATGCTATTTCTTCGACTTCTTCGCCGACTTCGCCTTGGCCTTCGCCGTCTTCTTGGCGGCCTTGGCGAGCTTGTCGCGTCGGCGCTTGCTGGGCGGGTCGCTGCCCTCGAGGTCGTGGAGGGCCTCCTCGTCCTCCTCGGCCCACTTGGCGGCCACCGCCATCGCGTCCGCGGGCGGGGCGGCGGGGTCGTTCGGGCGGGTGGCCAGCGCGGGGGCCGAACGGCCGCTGCGGCGCGTCTCCGGCTCGGGATTTTCCTCCACGACCTGCCACGACGATTCGGCGGGCTTCTCCTGGACCGGCTCCCACTTCGGCTGGGGCTCCAGTTCGGGCGTCGGCTCGATGACCGGTGGCACCGGCGCGACCGGCATGGTGGGCAAGGGCTCGATCGCATCGGGGATGGGCTCGGGCATCGGCTCCGGCGCGGGCTCCACGGGTTCGGTCTCGGCGGCGGGCTCGTCGCAGAAGCACGGGTCGAAGCAGCCCTTCTCGCGGCAGCAGGGGTTGGCCCGCGTCTGGGCGAAGAGCAGAAGGGAGAACGGCACCAGCATCAGCAGCCCGATGCCGGCCACGGCCGCGAAGACGGTGGAGACGGGGTAATCGACGGTGCCACGCGTGATGGTGGCGTCCTCGCCCACGAGCGACGGCGCCATCAGCATTCCAAGGACCGGGATGACGACGAGGCTGATCAGGAAGGCGAGGGTGAAGTGCGTCCAGGACCCGTGGCCGGCGCGGCAGGTCGACTGGTTGCGGAAGGCCAGCACGCCCACCGCGACCATGGCCAGGCCGATGACGATGGGGATGGCCAGGACGAGGAGGGCCGAGCGGCAGGCGCCAAGGAAGACGATCAGGGACGGGTCGCCGCAGCTCGCGTCGTCGCTGCGCACGAAGGCGACGTAGGCCAGCCCGAGGAGTTCATAGAGGGCCAGGAGGCCGCCCGGGATGACGAGGGCGTTGCGCTTGCGGAGGTTGCCGTCCTTGTGCATGGCCTTCCGCGCGGCCATCGGAGGGCGTGCTTAAAGCGCCCCCGGTCGGCGGCCGCTGGTCCGCCAGGAGGCCTGGCCTTCAGGAGGAAAAACGCGCGTCTACTGCACTTGGGGGCCCTTGCGCAGGAAGGCCTTCAGGGCCGCGATGTCCTTGATGTTCGCCGGGTCCTGGCCGCGCAGCGCGGCGACGTAGACGGAGACGTAGTCGAAGAACTGCACGGCGCGCGCCTGCTCGATGACGTGCTCGCGGAACGAGTGCACGCCCTGGAACGTCTTGTTGTGCCACGGCACGCCCCATTGGCGGTAACGCTTCTCCATGAACGCGAGGCGCTTGAGCATCTCGGGGTTCTGGTCGGTGTGGCTCAGGCAGACGACCGCGTAGTGCTTGCGGTTCTCGGCGTCGCCGCCCCAGCCCGTGAGGTCGTTGTGGTTGCACTCGGGCACCAGGTCGATCTCGGCGATCTTCTTGGCGTTCTCGTTCAAGGTGCCGCGGAAATGCGTCGCGACGCCGTAGAAGGACGGCGTGGCGTAGATCTTCGGGACGGGCCCGGCCAGTTTGCGCGCCAGCTGCATCGCCTCGTTCTCCTCCTCGGGGATCTCGGGGCCGCAGGTGCGGTCGACGCCCTCGACGGCGGTGACGCAGGCGTTGACGGGGACGCGGTCCTTCATGAGCCCTGAGCCCTCGAGGAAGCCGAGGACGCTGAACCAGTTGTGCGCGAAGGCCGCCCGCGGCTGGTAGCCGACCGGCTGCGGGACGATGCGCTTGACGAGCTTCGACAGCTTGCCGCCCGTGGAGAATCCGGTGACGTCGACGCCCCGGCGCAGGGCTTCCTGCGTGACCGTGAGGGTCTCCTCGGTGTCGCCCGAGTAGCTCATCGCGATGACGTGCCAGCCGGGCTTGACGTGGTGTGGGAACTGGTAGTGCTTGACGACGGTGAACGGGATGTCGAGGTCGCGCGTGGCGGAGTCGCGCACGAGGTCGGCGGCGAAGCCGGAGAACCCCATCCCCGTGAACAGCAGGCCATCGGCGCTCAGGCCGGCCGGCGCCGCGTCCATCCCGGCCTTGTGGCCGGCCTGCAGCAGCTCTGCCTTGCGCTGGATCGCAGCGACGAAGCCCGTGGGGTCGTTGTGCTGGAAGGTCATGCCGGCCTGCATACCCGTCCATCTGTGCAGGTGTTTAGACCCTACGGGGGACAAACGACGTTTGGCTCCCGCCTCCGGCCTTCCGCCCCGGGGCTTCCTTGGGAGAACGGCCCTCAGGGGGACAACCTTATTCCTCCGCCCCGGGGTCGCCCCGCGATGGCCCTCCTCGAGAGCGGACCCCTCGTCGTCATCCTCCTGGTCGTGCTGCTGCTGTTCGGCGCCGCCGCCATCCCCAAGCTGGCGCGCTCGCTCGGCCAAGCCAAGGGCGAGTTCAGCAAGGCGAAGCGCGAGTTCGACTCCGCCGCCATGTCGGCCGAGCGCTCCACCGCCGCCACCACGGAGCCCACCGAGGCCCAGGTCCGCCAGACCGCACGCGAGCTCGGCATCGCCGAGCAGGGCAAACCTCTGAGCGAGGTCAAGGAACTCATCCAGCGCAAGCTCGCGTAGCTCGCTTGCAGGGGAGTCCTCTAGACTTCGCTGCGCGAAGCCTCGCGGGTCATCCAGCAGAAATTGGCGTGACCACGGCCAGGAAACCGGGATTCCACGGATCCCGCGAATCAGGGACCGTGCCAGCGCCATTCGTTCAATTCGTGAAATCCCTGCTTGGTCCGTTGGTCGGCCGGGCGGCCCACGTCGCGAACGACGCCCCCAA
>JAXDQQ010000273.1:0-5214 GCA_034667805.1 Thermoplasmata archaeon
CCGTCGCGGAACTGCGACCACCAGATGACGTGGTGCTTCGAGATGCCGCCGCCGATCATCAGGGACCCGAGGCGCTTGGCGCCGAAGACGAGGTCGGACAGCTCCTGCTCGTCCTTGAGGAGGTCGAAGCGCAGGTCGCGGTGCTTCTGGTAGGTCATCCAGACCTGGGCGCCGACGGAGCCGTCGGTCGGCCCGGGGATGAAGACCGGGATGCCGTTTTTGTGGGCCCAGTAGAGCAGCGATTCCTCCTTGTTCAGCTCGCGGCCGGCCCATTCCCCCAGCTTGGCGCACAGCTCGCGCGTCCCCCAGTGCTTGTGCCCCGACTGGTACCACTCCTCCAACAGCGGGCGCAGCTTGTGCTCGAGGACCTCGCCGTAGCTGGTGTTCGGGACGAGGACGTTGCCGAGGCGGTTGACGCCCTCGCGGTGCAGCTGGCGGTCGTCCATCTCGAAGGAGCCGGAGTAGTAGTCCTCCCACAGCCGCGCCAGGTCGTGGTCGAGGGTGCCGCAGGTCGTGATGATGGCGTCGACGAGCTTGTGCTTGACGAGGTCGCGCAGCACGCCGCGCGTGCCCGTCGCCATCAAGGCGGCGGGGAAGGAGAGGATGACAGTCTCGTCCTTGTTGGAGACCATGCGGTGCAGCAGGTCGGAGGCGTCGGCGAGCTTCTTGGCCGTGAAGCCGCCGCCGGCCCGCCACATGTCCAGGAGCGCCTTGACGCTGGTCCGCTTCGTGACGTCCAGGTCCTTGACGACGCCGGCCTTCGACAGGTCCATCGCGCCGGCCACGGGGAGGTCCGGTTTCAGCGTATCGGGCTCAGGTGCCGCTTAAGTCGCGCGGCGTGGCTCCCCGGCCTCGTGGGCGCCTTCTTCTGGATCGGCCTGGTGGTCTCCACCGTCCTGTGGGCCCTCGGCAGTTGGCTGTCCGGCCTGTTGTGGCCTGGCGACGGCGTGACGGCCTTCATCGTCGGCTTCGTCTTCGCCGTCATGGGCGGCGGCGTCGTGATGATGACGCTGAAGATGCGTGGCCTCCGCTCTGGTCGTTACGAGAAGACCGACTGGGGCGTGCGCAAGAAGAGCCGGTGGGAGAAGTAAGGCGGAAGAGCCGCGCGAGGCCAGCGAGCGCCTGGTCGTCCGACGCATAGGCCGCCCTGCCGACGGCGCGGGCCGTCGGGCCAGCCCTAACGGACCACTTCGTGGCCGTGCGTGGGCCGCTGTTCTCCGGACGGCACAAGGATGTCGTACTGCTGGTAGGCGATGCCCATCGTGTAGGTGCCCCCCACGCCGACGGCCACATCCTCTTGCTGCCAGTCTCCGCCGGGGTTGGCCACCTCGTAGATGCCGAAGTGGACGCCGCCCTCGCCGACGGCCTCCGTGACGAACGACTGTCCGTCCGGCGCCTTCGAGGTCACCCGGTACACGCCCGGCGTCACGGCGAAGACGGCCTGGAGGAGGGTGATGCGGTTGAACGAATCGTCGACGTGCACGGTCCGCATCGGCAGCGGGTTGGCCGCGTCCGGGCCGAAGGTGCCGTAGTCGATGGCCGTGTGGGCGCCGGTGGGCACCGAGACCCAGCCGCGGAACTCGAAGCCGTGCTCGATGACGTCCCAGGAGCCGATGCCGGACTCCATGCGGACGATCTCGTGGACGCGCGCGTCATACGTGAGGCGCATGGTGCCCAGGTCGCCCATCGGCATCAGCAGGCCGATCGCGGTGGCTGTCGGGTCGGTGTTTGCAGGCGGGTCGTAGCGGATGGTGGCCGTGAACTCGTCCGCCTGCTCCACCGTGGCCGTCATCGGCGTCGCCGCGAAGACGGTCTCCCAAGTGGCGCCTTCGACGAGCGGGAAGCGCAGCGGCTCGAAGCGCTCGTTGTGCACGGCGTAGGACAGGTCGCGGCCGACGTCGCCGAAGGCCGGCGCGTGGTACACGATGGCCTCCTTCAGCCAGCTCTCGTGCGGCATTCCGAAGACGTACCCGTCCTCGCTCACGTTCGCGACCACGCGCAGGACCTCCGGGGGCGCGTAGAGGTCCCCCGCGAAGCGGATGCGCCACCACTCGCCTTCGATGAGGCGCGGCGCGGCCGCGGTCGTGGCGGTGAGGTCGGGCCCCACGGCGGGCCCCGTCGCGGCGAGGCTCGTCGGGACGTTGGCCGGGACCGCCTCGGTCGGCGGCGAGGAGGCGGGCGCCGCGCAACCGGCCAGCAGGGCGATGGCGGCGAGGACGAGCAGGGAGGAGCCGAGGAGCGACCGGTCGGAAAGGCGGGTCATAGCGTCACGTCCGGGGGATGGTCTGCGCCAGCCCTTCGCGGATATAGAGTGTGCCGACCGGCCCAGGCAGGGCCAGGGCTAGTCCAGCACGCGCACCCGGTGCGCCTCGAGGATCGCCTCGACGCCGCGTAGGGCGTCGCGGACGCCGACGGGGACGGAGCCGTCCACCTGGATGACGGCCATCGCCGTCCCCGCCGGCACGCGCGCCAGGCTGACGCTCGCCACGTTGACCTTCGCCTCGGCGAGCAACGCGGTGATGCGCGCCAGCACGCCGGGCACGTCGCGGTGCCGCGTCACGAGGAAGCGGCCGTTCGGGCGCACCTCGACCTCGTAGCCGTCGATGCGCGTCAGGCGGCTGCCGTAGTGGGGCGTGTGCGTGCCCTCCAGCACGAGGTCCTGGCCACCGGCGCGCAGGTGGACCTGCACGCGCGGCGGCTCGTCCTTGCCTTGCGGCAGCGTCTTGGTCGCAACGGCCCAGCCGCGCTCCGCCGCCATGCCGGGCGCGTTGATGGCGTTGACCGGCGTGTCCATGGTGGCGCGGATGGCGCCGACCAAGGCATGCACCTGCATCGCCTTCAGGTCGAGCCCCGGGCTGGCCGCGACCTCGACCTCGGCGAGGGGCTCGCGCAGCAGCTGGACGCCGAAGCCCGCCAGCGCCTCCACCAAGGTGACCCACGGCCGGACCTTGGCGTCGACGGCGGCCTGCGCGTTGACCGCGAGGCCGGCATCGCCGGTGGCGAGGAAGTCGGCGACGCGCTCGGCCGCCTGGATGGCGGCCTTCGCCTGCGCCTCCTTCGTGCTGGCGCCGAGATGGGGCGCCGCGACGACCTTGGGGTGCTTGGCCAGGCGCCAGTCGGCGGGTGGCTCCTCCTCCCAGACGTCGATGCCGGCGAGGCGGAGCCTCTTGGCGTCGAGCGCGTCCGCGAGGGCGGCCGGGTCGACCAAGGGCCCGCGGGCAGCGTTGACGAGGATCGCGGTCGGCTTCATCCTGGCGAGGCGGCCGGCGTCGATGAGGTGGCGCGTCTGCGCCGTGAGCGGCGTGTGCAGGCTCACCAGGTCGGCGCGGGCCAGGCCGTCGTCCAAGGCGACCCATTCGACGCCCATCGCCTTGGCGGCCTCGGGCGTGACGAACGGGTCGTAGCCCAGCGTCGTCATCTCGAAGGCCTGCGCGCGCTGCGCCATCATGCGACCGATGCGGCCCAGCCCGACGAGCAGGAGGGTCTTGCCGGCGAGCTCGACGCCTTCGAGCTTGCGTTCCCACTTGCCCTGCTTCATGCTCGCGTCGGCCTCGGGCACGCGCCGGGCGCACGCGAGCATCAGCGCCCAGGCCTGCTCGGCCGCCGACGTGATGTTGCCCGTGGGGGCGTGGAACACGGCCACGCCCCGTGCCGTGGCGGCCGCGAGGTCGACGTTGTCCACGCCGACGCCGGCCCGTCCCACGGCCCGCAGCTTCTTCGCCGCGGCGAAGTCCTCCGCCTTGATGTGGGTCCCGCTGCGGATCATCCACGCCTCCGCCTTGGCGACCTCGGCCAGCCGCGCGGCGCCCTCGAGCTTGGTGGCATCGACGATCTCGTGGCCGCGCTTGCGCAGGAGGTCGAGGCCCTCGGCGTCGAGCGGGTCGGTCAGCAGGATGCGGGCCACGCCTGCGCAGTTCGCCATCCCCTCAAAACGAAGAGCATCGAGACCCAGAAGGCTGAAGAGTCCCTTCTGGGCTCGTCGGCCGATGCGTCTCCTGTCAGTCCTCCTGGCCGCCTCGCTTGCCCTCATGGCCGTCGCCGGCTGCTTCGGCTCCTCGGACGACGGCGCGGACGCGGGTGGCCCTGACTTGACGGGCATCCCCAGCGTATCGGCCAACCGCTTGCCGGACCCGGGCAAGGAGGCCGAGTTCGCCAAGGTCGTCGTGGGCAACCACGGGGCGCCCGGCATGCACACCATCCGCGCCCTGCATGGCGGCAACTACTTCCTCGAGCAGACCGGCTGGAACGCCCTCACCGACAAGCTTCCCCCCGGGGCCGCAGGGACTGGCTGGGGTGCGGCCGGGCTGTGGCAGGACTACGCCTGCGTGGCCCAGTTCGCGGGCACGGGCGCCATCGCCATCGTCGACATCTCGGACCCGCACAACCTCGTCGTCGCCTCGCAGGTGGACGACCCCTTGGTCAACGGCGACTGCCAGTTCACCGCCGACGGCAACTACCTGCTCGCCGGCGCCTACCTCTCCGGCACGGACTACCCCGACGTCGGCGAGCAGCCGGTCTGCCCGAACGGTTGCCCGGCCGGCGGCGGCATCAACGTGTGGGACGTGCACGACAAGGAGAACCCGGAGCACATCCTCTACACCAACACCGGCGAATACCACACGCTGCACCTGTGGACCAACCAGCGCAACGAGACCTACGTCGTGCAGGCGTACGCTGGCAACATCTACCGATTCGACCCCGAAGGGCCCACGCTCACCGTCATCAACACGGTGACGCCGATGGAGCATGACATGTGGATCTCCATCCACCCCATCACGAAGCAGACCCTGCTCTACACGGGCTCCGGCGACGGCTTCGTCATCTACGATTTCGACAAGGTGGTCCTGGGCGCCAAGGACCCGATCGCCGAGTGGGTGCCCGAGGACGACCCCAACGTCGACCCGGCGGACGCAGCCAAGGGTGGCTGCTGCGGATGGCACCGCCAGACCACGGTGGACCAGCTGGTCGACGGCAAGGCCATCGCCATCGTCGCCGGCGAGGCGTGCGGTGCCGGCTACACCCTGCCCCACTACGTCATGGACGTCACCGACCCTACGGCCCCCAAGGCCCTTTCCAGCTGGTCCGTTCCCGGCAAGCCGGAGTCGACGGACCGAGCCCATCTGTGCGAGATGAGCCCGCATGAGTTCGCCGTGCACGATGGCTATGTCGTGGCCGGCAACTACCATGCCGGCGTCTGGCTCTTCGACATCGGCT
>JAXDQQ010000274.1:0-4975 GCA_034667805.1 Thermoplasmata archaeon
CGCATATCATCGATGCTCGACTCGCCGCGACTCCCACTGCCCAAACGGGGATTGCGGGGATCCAAGGGAAACCCTAGTCGTCCCCGAGGTCCCCGAAATCCCCGTTTGGTCGTCGCTAGGCCGCCACGGGAACGTTGGCCTTCTGCTCCGCGCCGTACGCGTGCAGCGCGCCCTGCAGGATGCGCGTCAGGTACACGTTCGTCTCGGGGACGTCCCAGAACGGCACGCGCTCCTTCAGTTCCTCGATGGCCGCGATGTAGAGGCCGTAGGTGTCCGGGTCGCGGACCTTGACGTAGGGCACGGTGGCGCCGAGGCGGTCGAGCCCCTTGCACGCCTCGCGGGAGTAGAGCGGATAGGCGTGGTGGAAGAAATGCAGGTAGTGGCTGATCTGCGCCAGGTCAAGGCCAGGCACGGCGCGCAGGTTCGCCATCTTGATGGTCTCCGGGTAGCGCATCGAGTCCAGAAGGCGGATGGCCTCCTTGCGCGAGCCTTCGGCCCATTGCGGCGTGGCGAAGCCGAAGGCCTTGTCGATGGCGTCGAGGTCCTCGGGGCCGAACTCGTGCTCCACCGTGTAGAGGAGCTTCTGGTACGGCTCGTGCACCGTGGCCTGCGCCTTGCGGTAGAGGGCGGGCACTTGCTCGAAGAAGGCCTTCAGGGCCGGCTCGCTGAACTGGAAGAGGCGTTGCCTCGCCATCAGAGGGCCCCCCGACGGGCCACGGATTTCACGGAGAGCACGGAAGCGATTCTCCGTGGAATCCGTGTAATCCGTGGCCAGGCGGTCGTGGGCGTCACGCAGCCTTCGCGGCGATCCATTCACCCTTGAAGCACTCGGCGAGCACCTGGTCGTCCTCCTTCGTCGGCAGGACCGTGGCCAGATAATCCGAGTACGAGCCCTTGCCTTTCCACGGCTGACCTTCCGGAGTGACTTCCGCCCCGACGTCGTCGCCGATCGACCGGTGGAACGACGGGTGCGGGATGAACAGCTTCGGCTGGCCCTCGGGCACGCTCTTGTTGAGGATCTCGACCTCGCGGACGACCTCCTGCCGGTAGAGCTCGCGGTTGTACGCGTTGAGCATGCGCTTGTCCGGTTCTGTCGCATTCACTGCCGGGTCGTCTTCATTGTACCGAGCCTTGAGGCCCCAGACGAAGCCCCATTCGCTGCTCGTGCTGCCGTCCTTGCCGAAGAGGTCGAAGGCCGTCGGCACCCAGCGGTTGAAGGCGCGCTGCAGCACCGGGAGCGGGATGACGCCCTGCTTGACGATGCGGCGCAGGCCGTTGGCGCCCGTGCCGAGGTGGAAGGACTCCTCCTTGAGCATCGGGCCCATCGACGCCGCCAGCGGCTTGAAGGCCGAGTGGCTGAGCATCTTGAGCTGGTACTTGCCGTCGCGGTCGACGAACTGCGTGAAGACGAAGAAGTCCAGCCAGTTCTTCGTGGGCTCGTTGAAGGAGCCGAGGATGCGGTTGCCGTCGTTGGCGTTGCGCTGCAGGAGCTTCTGCGCCTCACGGGCGCCCGCGGGGCCGAAGTGCTCCATCAGGAGGTGGCACATCTGCCAGCCGTGGCGCTGCTCCTCCGCCATGATGCGGAGGGCGGACTTGCGGTCGTACTCGGTGGGCGCCGAAGCCAGGAGGTGGCGCTGCTGCTCGACCGAGGCGAACTCGGTGTCGCCTTGGACCGTGATGAGGTGGAGCAGGGCGTCGCGGATGTTCTGGTGCGGGATCTGCAAGGGACGCTCCCACTTCGGGCGGCCCTTGTAGTCGCCGAACTCGATGTCGGGCTTGACGTTCTCGTAGTCGTACTTGGCCTCGAAGCGGTAGTCGCCGAGCCAGGACGTGTCGAAGCCGACCTTGCGCTGCCAGTCGCCGAACTGGGCCACCCACTCGTCGAAGGTGGTGGGCAGGGCCGCCGTCTGTGCCATGGATTCCAGTTAAGGCTCCAGAGATATGAGGGGTACGGTGCGACCCTTTTCGCCGTGGCCTCGGTGGGCGGTCCCCAAATAGGTCGGGCCCCCTCGGTCGCCGGGTCGACCCCATGGCCAAGACCAACCGCACATCCCCCAGGTCCCGCACCGCCGCCAAGCGTACCCCCCGCACGAACAGCCGGACGGGCACCGCGAAGCGCCCGACGACGCGGCGGACGCCGACGCGCACGACGGCCAACCGAGGCTCCAACGGCGCCAACGCCAACGTGACGCTGCGCGAGAAGCTCCAGCCCAAGGACACCCCGAACACTATCGGCGGCATGCCTATGCACACCCTCACGCCCCAGCTCGTCGTCAGCGACGCCAAGCAGGCCATCGCGTGGTACGGCAAGGTCTTCGGCGCCAAGGAACTCGACCGGCGGCCGTTGCCCAACGGCAAGATCATGCACGCCGTCCTGCGCATCGGCGACACTGGCTTCATGATCAGCGACAGCTTCGGCCCTGCCCCGGACGAGCTCAACGGCGCCTTCATCCACATCCAGGACAAGGGCATCGACGACTACTGGCAGAAGGCCCTCTCCAACGGCGCCACGTCCATCCTTCCCCTGGCAAACCAGTTCTGGGGCGACAAGTACGGCCAACTACGGGACCCGTTCGGGCAGGTCTGGTCCTTCGGCTGGCCCGCCAAGATGACGCAGGCCGAGAAGGACCGCATGCAGAAGGAAGCCATGGCCCAGATGTCCGCGGCCCCGCCCAACACGCGCTGAGGCGACGCCCAAATACGCGCGGCCGGCTCCGGAACTAGACCATGGCGAAGCCCAAGCGAGCAGCCCCGCCGCCGTCGCGCGCCAAGCCCAAGACGCAGATGGACGTGGAGCACGCCTTCAAGCGCCGCGACTGGAATGGCGATTGGATGTGGCGACTGCGCGAGCTGTGCCTGTCGTTCCCGGAGGCCGTCGAGGTCGAGCAGTTCGGCGGCCCATGGTACAAGGCCGGCGGCGTCAAGGGCAAGGCGTTCTGCCTGTACGGCGCCGATTCGGAGAAGGTCGGCAACGGCTACCGTGGCCGGGACGGCGCTGGCTTCAACATGACCCTCATGGACCAGGCGGCCTTGCTGGAGGATCCGCGCTTCGAGCGCCCGCACTACATCGGTCAACACGGCTGGGTGACGATGCGCTGGGACCGCGCCCCGGACTGGGCGGAGGTCCGCGACCTCGTCGCATCCGCCTACCGCAAGGTTGCCAACAAACGAATGCTCAAGGCCTTGGACGAGGCGGCGTCGGCCCCGCGGCCGCCGACTTAACTAGGACGGGTCGGATTGGCGCGGGCATGTCGCCCCTTCGGCCCCTCGCCCTCGTCCCCTTCGTCCTCATGGCCCTCGCCGGGTGCATCGGCGATTCCGGCGGCGCTGCCAAGGTCTCCTACGACGGCACCGGCAACGGCGTCGACGAGGACAGCACCAAGTGCGACTCCGACGGCACGCTGGTGGCCAACGGCCAGGTGGACCAGGGACAAGTCGACGTCCGCGTCACCGACGGCGACGGCCACCCGTTGTTCAGCCGCCAGTTCGACGGCGGAGCCAACCTGGAGACGCAGGCGCTCGACGGCGCCAGCGGCACGTGGACCATCCGCGCGGTGCGCAGCAGCGACACGCTCCTCGGAGCGGAGTTCAGCGGCCACTTCTCGTTCAACCTCAGCTGCTAGGGGCTTCGCCCCAAGGTAAGTCCTGTCCTGCCAGCCGCCGACGCGGATGCGAGGTCCTTCAATCCATGGCGGCGCGGTCGCCGTCGGTCCCCAGCGTGATGGCGGCGCAGAGCGTGTGCCCAGGGCCGCTCTTGCGGACGACGTAGACAGAGGTCTCGCCGTCGCCCATGTCGTTGCCGTCGTCGTCGAGGTAGGGGAAATGGACGCGGACCAGGGCGAGGTCGTGCGCGATCCACTGCACGTCCTGGATGTCGGGGAACGTCTGGTCGACGCCCTTGGCATGGTACTGGTCAGGCGCCTGGTCAAAGAACCCGGCGGCCTCGTCGGCGTCCCGGATGGCTTGGGTGCCGCCGTACTCGCCCACGGCCGACATGACCATCAGGGACGGATACTCGAAGCAGGCGGCGGTCGCGCGCCCGTCCCCCGACGTGAGGGACTGGGTGAAGGACTCGAGGAAGCGCTGGATGGCGCGCTCGTTGGCGCCAAAGGTCGGCTGGGTCGCGCGCGGAAGGCGGACGTTGCCTTGGCTGCGCGCGGTGGTGGGGCGGGAACGCCGGGCGCCCTGGCTGGTTGACCGGGACCTGGAGCCGGAGGCGGTGCGGGATGTGGCGGAGGCATGGCGGGTCGTGCGCGTCCTGTTGGCGGTGGTTTGGCGGGCCATGGCACCCACTGGTCCTCATCCAGCATAGTGCGCTCGAATCCGGCAACCGGTCGGGGCAAGCGCAAGGCGTCCGTCAGGATTGCGGCTTCTCGCCCAGCACGAACTCGACCACCCCCCGCGACGCCGAGAGGCTTGGGACGCCAGCAGGGTCAAGACCGCGACGTCTCTGTCCACTGCATGGCAGAAGGATGGGGCGGCAACGAGAAGCGCGTGACGAAGGCGCCGCCGAAGCAGCGTGGCGGGCACCGCAAGCCGGGCGGCGTCGTGGCGCGCAAGCCCAAGGAAGAGACGAAGAAAAACCGCTAACCGTTGCCCGCCCCCGAACCGCGGATCACGCGGAACCCGCGGAGGAATGGTTGGTCCGCGCGTTCCGCGGGCTCCGCGGTTGGTCGTGGGCGCTGTTCCTAGTCCGCCCAGTTGCCCTTCACCGGGCGCGGCGGCGGGTAGGGACCCTTGCCGGGCGGGCGCAGGTCCGGCTCCGAGATCCCGAGCGACCGCAGCTTCTCCGCCAGGGCGCGGTGGGCCTGCTCGACGTCCTTCCATGTGGCGTGCCTCGCCGGCGCTGGCCGCTTGCGTCCGCGAGCCTCGTCGCGAAGGCGCAGCTCGAGCTCCAGGTCGAGGAAGCGGAACTCGCGCACGGCGTCGTGGGGCCCGGCATGCACGGCCAGCGCCCACGCCAACTGCTCCGGCG
>JAXDQQ010000275.1:0-4465 GCA_034667805.1 Thermoplasmata archaeon
TTGGGGTCGGCCGTGATCATATCGATGGCGGGCACTTTGGCCGCGGCGGCCGCGAGCGCCACGAGGGCGCGCGGCACGGCGACCTCGGCGTTCGACGCGCTGCGCCGGAGGCCGGCGTCGGCCGCCAGGTCCTCGGCGCCGAAGGCGACGGCGATGACGCGGGGCGAGGCCGCGGCGAGCTCGCGGGCGGCCAGGATGCCGGCCGCGGTCTCGAGGATGACGAGAAGGCGCGTCGAGCCGTGCGCGAGGCCGAGCCCGCGCTCGCGCGAGTCGAGCTGCGCGGCCAGGGCTGCCACGGCCTTCGCGTCCTCGCACTTGGGGACGGCGAGGACGTCGGGGCGCAGGGCCATGACGGCCGCCAGGTCGTCATTGGCCAACTGCCCGGGCCAGGCGTTGATGCGGACGCCCCGCAGCGTTCCCTTCGCGCCAGCGGGAACGCTGAGGAAGGCGGCGGCCACCTGGCGGCGCGCCTCGGCCTTGCGCTCGGGCGCCACGGCGTCCTCCAGGTCCGCCAGGATGAGGTCGGCGGCGCCGTCGCGCAGCGCCTTTTCGAGCCGGTCCCCACGGTCCCCGGGCGTGTAGAGCACCGAGCGGAGGCGGGGCTTGGGCGCTGTGCCTGGCCGAGGAATGGATTGGCTCATGCGGAGTCTCCGGCACGGGTCGGACGGGTGGACCGGGTGGGCTGTGGGGGCTGGGTGGGCTGGGTAGGCTGGGTGTTCACCATCACGGTCCGCTTGAAGCGGCAGACCTCGACGCCGTCCTGGTTGAAGGCACGGTGCTGCAAGGTCACGACGCCGCGGCCAGGCTTGCTGCTCGGGCGTTTCTCCACGACCTCGGTGCGGAAGCTCAGCGTGTCCCCTGGGAAGACGGGCTTCGGGTGCTCGACGTCGGCGTAGCCCAGGTTCGCCACCAGGGTCCCGGAGGTGGTGTCCTCGACGGAGACGCCGACGGCGGCGGAGAACGTGTAGAGGCCGTTGACCAGCGGCTTGGGAAAGCCGGCCTTGCGCGCGGCGGCCTCGTCGAGGTGCAGAGGCTGCGTGTTGCGGGTGAGCCGGCAGAACGCCACGTTGTCCTCCTGCGTGACCTTCAGGCGGGCCGCGTGCTCGAGGACGGCCCCCGGCTCGAACTGCTCGTACCAGAGGCCAGGCACACGGGACCGAAGGTGGTCGGATTTTAAGGCCGGCCCGGGATGGCCTTGCAGGTCCGCATGAGTCCCGCCAAGTCCCGCAAGGCCGCATCGAAGAAGGCCCGGAAGGCCGGCGGGAAGGCTCGCAAGACCGCCAGGCCGAAGGCGGCCAAGGCCAAGCGGTCGGCCCCCGCCCGCAAGGCGGGCAAGCCCAAGTCCGCCAAGGCTGCGAAGACCGCCTCGGCCACCGGCCATGCCCACTGCGCGGCCACCGACCCGTTCGGCGACGCCTGCCAGAACCTGCCGCGCCGCCCCTCGAAGTACTGCGTGATCCACTCCTACCTGGACCGCTAGGTCGCACCCTGGGTGTTCCCGGGGTTTTCTCCTGGTGTCTCCTGGGGCACCGCGCGGGCGACCAGCAAACATCAAGAGCTCCTGGCCGGCTCGAGCCGCATGCGTGGCCGGCTCCTGGTGGCTGCCTTGCTCCTGCTGTCCGGCTGCGCTGGCGCCTCGGATGCGCCGGCCTCGTCCTCGGGCGCCGACTCCGAAGTTCCCGACGACGGCCTGGTCGCCACGGCTGACACGGGCCTGCTGCGCGGGGTCGTCGTCGACGAGGCCATCCGCCCCATGGAGGGCGTGGCCGTCGCCGTGACGCGCCCGGACATCGCGGCGTTGGACACGGTCACGGATGCCGACGGGCGCTTCGGCTTCGACGCCCTGGTGCCGGGCTCGTACGTCGTGACCGCCTCCAAGGCCGGCTACTTCGCGGAGACCGTGGTCACGGCCGTCCGGTCCGGCGAGGCGGATCCCCCTGTCGTCCAGGTGCAGCTGACGCGCGACGCCGAGACGGTGCCGTACGTCGTGGCGGTCGCCTTCGACGGCTTCATCGAATGCGGAGTGCGCGGGGGCACCGGCGGTGTCTCGGCTTGCCAGGTGGTGCAGGGCCGCACCAACATGACCAACGACCGCTCGATTCTCCGGATGGGCGTCGCACCCGGCCCAGACTGGATGCAAGGCGAGCTGCTCTTCGACGCGAACCAGCCGTTGGCCGACACGATGGGTTTCTACTTCCACCAGCTCGAGGCGGACCCGGCGCGGACGCACGACATGGGCGCCTACCCCCTCAACCTCGGTGCGTCCCCGGTGCTGCTGTCCGTGGACGGCGACGGCGTCGGGAGCTGCGCGACCTGCATCGAGGAGCCGCTGAACACGACCCTGTGGGACCAGCTCTGGGTGTTCGTGAGCGCCGGCGACCTGTCGGCCGCGCGCCCGCCCGAAGCATGCTCGCCGACCGGCTCCCCCTGCGTGGCCGGCGTCGGAGTCATCCTGGAGCAGCGCTTCCAGACCTTCGTGCACGTGTTCTACCGCGCCACGCCGCCTACGGGTTGGCGCTTCAGCAGCGACGGCTCGCCTCCCGTCTGAACCCGGCTCAAGCGGGATTGACAGCCCGGAAAGGCCGGAAAAACAAGCCGTCCACAGGCCTTATGGCGGTCGGCGGATGGCTTGTCGATGGCCACCCAGGCGAGCGATCGGGCACGCGGCGGCCGCTTCATCGCCTTCGAGGGCATCGACGGGTCCGGCAAATCCTCCACCATGGAACGGGTGGCCACGGCCCTCAGGCGCGAGGGCCGGGACGTCGTCACGACCCGCGAGGAGACCCAGACGGAACGCGGCGCCTGGGTCCGCAAGGCCGTGTCCGAGGGCTGGGACCCCATCGCGACGACCCTCCTGTTCGTGGCCGACCGGGCGGTCCACGCGGGAGAGATCAACGCCTGGCTCGCGGCGGGCAAGACGGTGCTCTGCGACCGCTACGTCCACTCCACCTACGCCTACCAGTCGGTGACGCTCGCCGAGCGGATGGCCGACCCCCGCGCGTTCCTGCGCCGCCTGCACGACGGCTGGTGCCCGATGCCGGACCACGTCCTCCTGTTCCGCGCCGACCCGGCGCGCTGCCTCGACCGCGTGCGCAAGCGCGGGCAGGCGACGGCGTACGAGAAGGTCGAGTTCCTGCACCGCGTGCAGGAGGCCTACCTCGCCGAGGCGCGCAGCGACGGCCGCATCGCGGTGCTCGAGGCCGAGCGCGACATCGAGGCCGTCGGCGTGGACGCCATCGCCCAGGTCAAGGCTTGGCTGGCGCATCCGGGCGTGGCTCAGACGACCCGGGCGCGGGCCCCTTCGACTTCGGCTTGACCTGCCACGACCAGTTGCGCCGGTTCATCACGCCGGAGAACCAGTAGGAGACGAGGGTGAACCCCACGGTGGCGACGGCGCCGATGATGACGACGTCCGACCAGGTCAGGTTCGCCATGCGGCTCGATGGAGGGAAACCCGGCATAAGCCCATTGGTCGAATCCTTCCTGGAGCTCCGCCTCGAAACTTGATCGGGGCCTCGGTCGGCAATGGGTCGAGGCGGCGCCGCTCCTGCTTCGCTGGAACCCAACGCCTTCCGACGGCGGCTCCGGCGACGTCCAGTTTGACCTGGGCTAGAATCGGCACGCGAAGCGCGCCAGGCGGCGCTCCGCGCCGCCCCAATGCAATTCCATGAGGGCCCGGTCGTTGAAGTCGCCGACGCCCACGCCCACGCCGCCGACGGCGGAAGGAGGTTGAACCTCGCTCGGGGAACCGAACGGGCCCTTGCCCCCTTGCGGTCTATCCCTTTTCCGCAGCCTAGTGTCCCATGTGTTCGTGGCCCGCGCCGCGCTCGGTGAGGATGCGCACGGCCTCCGTGTTGCAGTCAAGGGCGCGCGTCATCGCGAACGCGTCGACGCCCTCGAAGCCGTCGTAGGCGAAGCAGGCGACCATGCCGCCCGGGTGCACGTTGTCGTTGACGGCGTACTGGCCCATCTGGTCGTGGATCATCCAGAGCCCGGGGTTGTCCATCTTCATGACGTAGTCGTAGCGCTCGCCGGGCGCGATGGCCAGCGTGTCCATCTTCTGGGCTCCGCCAGCCAGCGGGTAGCCGTCCTTCGTGATGACCTCCATCGTGTGCCCGTGCGGGTGCCAGGTGTGCACCTCGTTGCCGGCGTTGATGATGCGGAAGCGCACGACCTCGCCTTCGCGGACGGGGAAGACCGGCGTGTCGGGGAACGCGTGGCCGTTGATCAGGAACGAGTTGTACTCCGGGTTGTAGACCGGCATCGTCTCGAACCACCAGGCTCGCTCGGCCTGGTAGACCGGCGGGTCGCCGTGGGCGTGGCTGGAGCAACCCGTGCCCTGCATGAGGGATGCCTTGAGCGCGCGTTGCTGCGGCGTGTCCTCCGGCAACTGCATCAAGGAGTCACAGACCGCCTGGTTGTTGCCGCCTGACGTGCCATTGACGGCCTTGCCCGCCTGCTGGAA